>NZ_JBNNVP010000004.1:0-225219 GCF_050280605.1 Pseudomonas sp. NPDC089918
CATTTTTCGCGCCTCCTTATGGGGTTTCGATGTTGACTATCAGTCTGACTCCACAAGCACCCACACGAATTGCTTGATTCAGTTGTTAAAGAGCGGTTGGCTAAGATCTTTCGTCTCAACCGAGGCGCGCATTCTACAGCAGCCTCTGTTACTGTCAAGCGGTTATTTTAAGAAGTTTTCAAAGTTTCGCTTGGGAATCTTCAACAACTTCAACCACTTGCGCTTCCGATCTCTCGTTAGCGGGAGGCGAATAGTACAGTATTTAATTTCGTGGTCAACCACCTGCTGCGATTATTTTTCCCTTAGCAAAGCCCTTCAAGGCGAGCACTGATTTCTGCTTCTATAAGCAGCCCTGCTTTACTCATCGACACCCCAGTGATGGACAAGGCTCAATCCTCACCACTAGCTGCGTTATCATCGCCCGCCTCTCTGCACCAAGAGTCTTGAGCCCGGATGTCCGTATCTTTGCCATTGCCCGCCGATCACTCCCTATTGCCACCGGTCCTCGTCGGTCCACTATTACGGCGCCTGGAACCCACGCGGCTGGTACTGTGGTTGGTAGGGTCGCGTGCGCTGCCGCTGACGCTGCGCCTGCAAGGAGTCGACATCAGTCTCGATGCGGGACAACGCACGGTTATCCCGGTCGGTACTCATGCCTTCATTCATTTGATAGATGTGCCACTGGATGCCGCCCTGCCCTGCGACACGTTGATCGAGTACGACCTGCTGATCACCGACGCGGATGGCACTCAGTCGGGCATTCTCGAATGGGCGCCTCATCTACTATATGGCGAGGCGCAATGTCCGAATTTCGTGTTGCGCTCGCGGATCGATCAATTGCTGCATGGCTCCTGCCGTAAACCTCACCATTCGGCGGCTGATGGTTTGCTGTGCGTCGATCGATTGCTGGAGTCTGAGCCGGAGGCTTGCAAGCGCCCCGCGCTATTAATGATGAGCGGCGATCAGGTATATGCGGATGATGTCGCGGGGCCGATGTTGCGGGCGATTCATGCCTTGATTGAGCGTCTGGGGCTGTTCGGCGAACACCTCGACGGTGCAGTGGTCAGCGACAGCGCCAAACTCTACGAGCATCCTGCCAGTTACTACCATCGTGCGGATTTGTTACCGGCGCTTGAGAGCAACGAAACCCTGCGCGAACGATTTTTCGGTGGAGCGCGTAAGCCGATCTTTACCAGTAGCAGCGCCGACAACCATTTGGTGACCTTCGCCGAGGTCATGGCCATGTACCTATTAGTATGGTCGCCCACGTCCTGGACACTGATCGCGCCGCAACCACCGGCACTGACGCCCGAACGGCGCAAGCGCTATACCCTGGAGCAGACGCGCATCGATGCGTTCAAGATGGGGCTGGGTGGTGTTGGGCGAGCGATGGCGCACCTGCCGTGCCTGATGATTTTCGACGACCACGACATTACCGATGACTGGAATCTTTCCGCGCAATGGGAGGAAACGGCCTACGGCCATCCGTTCTCCAAGCGCATCATCGGCAACGCGCTGCTCGCTTACATGCTGTGCCAAGGCTGGGGCAACAACCCGGGAGCGTTTGGCGGCATGCTGGAAAAAACCCTTCTATTGAGTGCCTCGGGGCAAGATCCTTACCTGGACAGCGATGTCCAGGATAGCTTGATCGACGAGCTGCTGAGCTTTCAGAAGTGGCATTACGTGCTGCCCACTCGCCCTGCGGTGGTGGTGCTCGACACTCGCACTCGGCGCTGGCGCAGCGAAATGACGCTCAAGCAACCGTCCGGTCTGCTGGATTGGGAAGCGCTCAGCGAGCTACAGCAGGAATTGCTCGATCATCCCTCGGCGATCATCGTTTCGCCGGCACCGATTTTCGGCGTCAAATTGATCGAGACCGTGCAACGAGTGTTTAGCTGGTGCGGTTATCCACTGTTGGTGGACGCCGAAAACTGGATGGCCCATCGCGGCGCCGCCCAGGTCATCCTGAACATTTTCCGACACTCCCGCACTCCCGGTAACTACGTGGTGCTGTCCGGCGATGTGCATTATTCCTTCGTCTACGAAGTATTGATCCGACACCGCAAGGCTGGCCCACGAATCTGGCAGATCACCAGCAGCGGTATCAAAAACGAGTTTCCGCCCGCGCTGCTCGAATGGTTCGACCGCCTCAACCGCTGGCTCTACTCGCCCCGTTCGCCGCTGAACTGGCTGACCAAGCGCCGGCGGATGCGCATTGTTCCGCATGTTCCAGAGCATGCCGAGGCGGGCGAGCGGTTATGGAATTCGGCGGGGATCGGCCAGGTGTTCTTTAATGAAAAAGGCCAGCCGCAGGATATTTATCAGCACAACGCGGATGGTTCGCCGAAGACGCGGATGGTGGCGCCTGAAATTTCCGAAGCGGCTGACTGACTTTGCCCGAGCTGCCATGAGCAATCATTACCCGCACACCATGAACCTCACCCGAACCCTGATCATCGGCAACTCCGGCTCGGGCAAGAGTTGGCTGGCCAAACGACTGGCTGAGCACTTGCAAGTGCCCTGGACCGATCTCGACCTGATTCACTGGCTATCCGATGAACACAGCATCGCTCGTCCCCGCGCCGAAGCATTGGGAATGGCGCGGGTGGCAGCGAATGAAGAGCGGTGGGTTATCGAGGGTGTGTATGGATGGATGGTCAGTGAACTGGTGGAACAGGCGACGACGTTCATCTGGCTGTGCCTGGATGACGAAGACTGCGTCAGTCATATTCGCCAGCGTGAAGCAGAGCGCGATGATAGTGACGAGTTGCTGATAGCGTTACAGGACTGGGCGGGTAGCTACCGTATGCGCGGCGATTCCAGTGGATTTGCCGCGCATCAGCGCTTGTTCGCAGGGTTTAGCGGTTCGAAACTTCAACTGATGAATCGGAATGAAGTCACGGCTTTCGTCAGTACGATGCAACAAATCGACTGATCGTTCCCGATTCCACTCACGCGAACACCGATTCCTACGGAGGGAATGCATACATTCAATAGAAGTCAGGCTGCGCTCACCGCCCGACCAACGCCTCTGACAATCATCTCCACTTCCCGCTCATCAATCGTCAGCGGTGGGAGCAGGCGAATGGTCTTGCCCCGTGTCACGTTGATCAACAAGCCATGATCGCGGGCTGCAATCAGGGTCAGGTCGCGAATCGGTTGTTTGAGTTCGATGCCGATCATCAAACCCTGGCCGCGAATCGCCAGGACGTTGGGGTCATCGGCCAATTCGATGCGCAATCTGGCGAGCAAGCGTTCACCCTGCAGTTTGGCGTTTTCCAGCAGCCCTTGCTCCTCAATGATCTCCAGCACGGCGCATCCCACTCGACATGCCAGCGGATTGCCGCCGAACGTGCTGCCGTGGCTGCCGGGGGTGAACAGGTCGGCGGCTTTGCCCCGGGCCAGGCAGGCACCGATAGGGATGCCGTTGCCCAAACCTTTGGCCAGAGTCATGACGTCCGGGATAATGCCTTCGTGCTGGAACGCAAACCACTGGCCGGTGCGGCCGATGCCGGTCTGGATTTCGTCGAGCATCAGCAGCCAGGCGCGCCGGTTGCACAGTTCGCGTACCGCTTTGAGATAACCGGGCGGTGCCACTTGCACACCGCTTTCGCCCTGAACCGGCTCCATCAGAATCGCCACGATGCGAGGACCGTGGGCCTGCTGGACCGCCTCCAACGCAGCGAGGTCGCCGAACGGCACTTTAATGAAGTCCCCCGGCAATTGGTTAAACCCCAGGCGAACCGCCGGGCCGTCACTGGCGGACAGGGTGCCAAGAGTACGGCCGTGAAAGGCGTTTTCCATGACTACTACCAGCGGCTGCTCGATGCCTTTGTGCCAGCCGTAAAGCCGCGCGAGTTTCAGCGCGGTTTCGTTGGCTTCGGCGCCAGAGTTGTTGAAGAACGCCCGATCCATGCCGGAAAGCCGAACCAGTTTCTGCGCCAGCCGCTGTTGCCAGTCGATGCTGTACAGGTTGGAGGTGTGCAACAACAGCCCGGCCTGTTCGCTGATGGCTGCCACGATTCGCGGATGGGAATGGCCGACGTTGGTCACCGCTACGCCCGCCACCGCGTCCAGATATTCGCGACCGGCCTGATCCCACAAGCGCGTGCCCAGGCCTTTGCTGAAACTCAGGGCCAAGGGTTGATAAGTGCTCATCAGGCAGGCGGCGGTCATGACATCAAACTCCATTAATAGTCGGTGTTTTTGCAGTATGGTTAGCCACCTGAGCTGGATAAACACTGCAACACTTCAATCATTTTAAAGCTGGGCTTGATAATGGATTTGTTCCAGGCAATGACCGTTTACGTAAGAGTGGTGGAAGCCGGCAGCATGACCGCCGCCGCTTTGCAGTGCGAAATGTCCACGACCATGGTCGGCAATCATCTTCGGGCCCTGGAGCAACGTCTGGGTGTGCGCCTGCTTAACCGTACGACACGACGCCAGCGGCTGACGGAATTCGGCACGGCGTACTATCAACGTTGTCTTGAGGTATTGGGGCTGGTGGCCGATTCCGAACGCCTGGCAGAACAGACCCTCGACGAGCCGAGCGGCACCCTGCGCATCACCGCACCGCTGACCTTCGGCACCGAACGGCTGGCGCCGGCCTTGAGCGAATTCACCTTACGCTGCCCGCAGGTCAAACTCGACGTCGTGTTGACCAACCAGCGCCTGGATCTGCTCGACAACGGTTTCGATGTGGCGATTCGCTTGGGCACTACCGAGATGTCCAACATGATCGCCCGCCCGCTCATCGACTACACGATGACCCTGTGTGCATCGAAGGACTATCTGGCGCGCCGAGGCACTCCTGAAAAACCCACCGACCTGCAACACCATGACTGCCTGGCCTTCGCCTACCCGGCTGGAGATGACTGGCATTCGGTAGCCAAACAATGGCGCCTGAGGGGACCCGAAGGCGAAGTCATGGTGGCAGTCAGCGGGCCGATGCTGATCAACAGTTCGGCGGGCCTGCACCAAGCGGCGCGCACCGGTATGGGCATCGTGATGGTGCCCGATGCCTTGGTGGAGCAGGATCTTCAGGACGGAAAACTGGTGGCCTTGATGCAGGACTACCAACTGCCCAGCCGCCCGATGAACCTGGTGTACGCCCAAGACCGCTACCGTTTGCCGAAATTACGCAGCTTCGTCGACTTTGCGCTGCAGAGGTGGGGCAAGCAGTAGGGGGCGTTCTCAATGAGTTTCCCCGCCGCGGTGGGGGAACTAATTGAGAACGCCCCCTAGCAGTAGCAATACCCCATGAACTAATCTCCCCGACTGGGGAGTCACGTTGATATCAGTTCGGCAGGGAGACCGATGATGGGTGAGGCATCGAATATCGAGCCGTTGAAGTTCAATCTGTCAGATTTTAACGAAGACATGCTGCACACCATTCTGGAACTGGTCAGCGATGGCATCTGGGACTGGAATGCCAACACCGGGTTCGTCTACCGCAACCCCGGGTGGTACGAGATGCTCGGCTATCCGCCTCATTCCCTGGATAACACTGTGCTGACCTGGGAAAACGTGATCCACCCCGACGATTATTCACAGGTCATGGCGCTGTTTGATGACTACCTGAATCAGCGCGCACCCGGTTATCAAGCCGAGTATCGCTGCCGCATGCGCGATGGCACTTACACCTGGATCGAAGATCGCGGCTATGTGCTGGCACGTAATGCCGACGGCTCGGTGGCACGAATGGTCGGCGCGCACCGCAGTATCGAAGACAAGAAACGCCTGTTCGAAGAAATGGAACGGCGCAATCAATCCCTCGAAGCCATCGTCGAAGAACGCACTCGGGAGTTGTCTCGGGTCAATCAGCAGTTGCAGATTCAACTCGAAGAAAACCGCAAACTGGCGGAAACCGACGTACTGACCTCCATCGCCAATCGCTATCGCCTGGAAAAAGCCCTGCCCCAGGAATGCGACCGCGCCCAACGCTTTCGCCAACCCCTGTCGCTGATCGCGATGGACATCGATGACTTCAAAAACATCAACGATCACTACGGCCACGCCTTGGGTGATGCGGCGTTGGTGCAGGTGATCGAGAGCGTGAAGCACTGCGTGCGCGAAGGCGATCTGTTGGCGCGCTGGGGCGGTGACGAATTCATCATGATCCTGCCCAATACCTTGTTGGCCGACGCCAGGGCACTCGCTGAAAAAATCCGTCACAGCCTGTCGAGCTTGCTGCCGGTCGGGGACTATCAAGTGACCATGAGTTTTGGAGTGGTGCAACGCTTTGAAGAAGAGCAACAGACAGGGTTGCTGGCCAGGGCCGATCAGGCGCTGTATCGGTCGAAGATTGCGGGCAAGAATGTGATTTCGGGGTGAGTACTTCCGTGCTTATCCGTGATATGCAGCCCTCGGACGCAGAGCCCGTACGACTTTTTCTTGGCGAGAATGGATGGGCTCACCGCACCGGCTCATCCGAGCATTTCGCGCAGCTGATCGCTAATTCCCAACGTACAGCTCTTGCGATAAAGGACTCCCACATCGTCGGGTTTGCCCGAGGCATCACCGACGGATTGTCCAATGGTTATCTGTCGATGGTTGTCGTGTGTGGGCAGCATCGGCGTGAAGGCGTCGGTCGCGCACTGGTTGAGCATGTCATGGGCGACAACACCGCCATTACCTGGGTTCTGCGAGCAGGCCGTGAAGGCGCTTCAGATTTCTTTTCAAAGCTTGGCTTTGAAACGTCGACCATTGCGATGGAACGCTCACGCTTGAAGTAGCCAATGCACTATTGACCAGCCTTCACCAACACCGGCTTCTCCTGATACCGATCCGGATACAACTGTTTCAACTGCGCCACTTTCGGCAGGTCATTGATCACGATGTAGGGATACGTCGGATGTTCCGTCAGGAAGTCCTGATGTTCTTCCTCGGCCGGGTAGAAGCCGTTGTAGGTTTCCAGTTTGGTGACGATGGGTTTGTTGAACGAATGGGCAGCGTCTAGCTGGGTGATGTAAGCCTGGGCGACGCGTTGCTGTTCGGCACTTTTCGGGAATAGCGCCGACCGATACTGAGTGCCGCGGTCCGGCCCCTGGCGGTTGAGTTCGGTGGGGTTATGGGCCACCGAGAAATAGATCTGCAAGAGGCTGCCATAACTGACTTGAGCCGGATCGTAGGTGACTTCGACGGCCTCCGCATGACCGGTATCGCCATTGCTGACCCGCTCGTACTGAGCGGTGTCGGCTGTGCCCCCCGCGTAACCGGAGACAGCGTTCTTCACCCCTTTGACGTGTTGAAATACCCCTTGGACGCCCCAGAAGCAACCGCCGGCAAAAATTGCCGTTTCACTGCGGGCTTCAGTGTTCTCGTCGAGTGTTGGTGGCGCAATGATGACCGCCTCTTCGGCGCCTGCGAAAGAAAACGCGGCACACTGACCGATAAAACTGGCTGCGGCCAATCCCAGCAGGGTGCGACGCCAGTTAAATAGGGTTTTCATGGCTTGTCTCCTGAATGAATGGGGCTATCAACCAAATGGCTATCAACCAAAGGTGAATGCATACGCCGACACACCCGGGTCGAGAAATTCAATGCTGAATGTCCGGTCCTTTACGCCTGCGGTCTGGCGTACCAATTGATACAACCGCTGCTCGGTAACGCTGCCGCTGCCATCCGGCGCCACGTCAACACCGTGGGCACTACCTGGGGGCTTGCCGTCAATCAACACGTTGAAACGCACCGGTTTGCCATCAGCACCGGGGCCCAATACCAGATGCAGATCACGAGCGTGGAAGCGGTAGACGATTCGACTGGCCGGTGCGTTCGAAACGGCCCGCTCCGGACCGACCGTCCATTGGCCCTCCAGGCTCCAGTGATTGAGGGCCAGTCGGGACGGCGGGCTATAGGCCGTCATCTTGTCTGGCGCCAGATCGGTTTGAGCAACGAAATGCTCCGCCCGTCGGTAGCCGATATAGGTTTCCGGCGATTGCACTTCACTCATGTCCGGGGCGAGCTGGACGCCCTCGGCACGAGCATTGATCAGCCCGTCCGCGACCTTCTCGGCGCCCGCCTCACGCAGCAGTTGTTGAATCACTCGCTCCGATTCGGCGTATTTGCCCTCGCCAAAGTGGTGGTAACGAATGCGCCCCCGGGCATCGGCAAAATAGTGGGCCGGCCAGTATTGGTTGTTGAAAGCACGCCAGATCTTGTAGTCGTTATCGATTGCCACCGGATAAGTGACACCCAGGTCGTTCATGGCTTTGGTGACGTTGCCGACATCACGTTCGAAGGCAAACTCGGGCGTATGGACGCCGATCACCACCAAGCCCTGATCGCGATACTTCTCGGCCCAGGCCTTCACATACGGCAGGGTGCGCAGGCAGTTGATGCAGGAGTAAGTCCAGAAATCCACCAGCACGACCTTGCCCTTCAAGGCCTGGGCGGTGAGAGGTGGAGAGTTGAGCCATTGCACAGCGCCGTCCAGCGATGGAAGGTTGCCTTCAGTCGGCAGTTCGCCCGGTATCCTGGCGGTCATTTTCATGCTGGCGGCGGGTTGATCGCCGCCCCGTGGAATCTGCGACATCATCGCCCCACTGTCGGAGGGCAGCTTACCGGCCAATTGGTTGACCAGCGCCTGCTCGATATCGCCGGTGGATGCCGTCGAGACCCGCGCCAGAATCCCGGTATCCAGCCCCAAGGCGATCGCCACTACACCCGCCAGCATCGCGCCTCCCAAGCCTCGACGCAGCCACTCGCCTGCGCCTATCGAGCGCTTCATCGCGGCGAAGACTTTACCGCCCAGCAGCAATGCCGCGGCGAGAGAGGTGGCGGCGCCGGCCGCGTAAGCCAGCAGCAACAAGGTGGTGGCGATGTTTGCCCCTTGCAGCGCCGCGCCAGTCAACAGCAGGCCCAGAATCGGCCCGGCGCAGGGCGCCCAAAGCAGGCCCGTGGCGACACCGATCAGCAACGAAGCGCCGGGGCGCGGCCGGGTATCGAGAGCAGCGGCTTCCGACAGCCGACCGCCGGCCGCCACCAATGGACGCGTCAGGCGTTCGGCCAACCGGGGCAGCAACAGCGTCAGCCCGAACAGTGCAACGAACAGCAACGCGAGCCAGCGACCGTACTGATTGACTTGCACCACCCAACCGCCGCCCACCGCCGCCAACGAGGCGACGAGCGCGAAGGTCAGCGCCATCCCCGCCAGCAGCGGCAAGCCACTCTTGATAAACGGCTGCCCGGTGCGAGCGAAGACAAAGGGCAATACCGGCAGAATGCACGGGCTGACGATCGTCAGCACACCACCGAGATAAGCGAGGACCAGAAGCCACATAACGTCGACCTGCGTGAAGTGAGTGGAAGGAAGTGCCCATGGATTACGCCTGTGGCTTGAAAGTCAGCGCCAGACCGTTCATGCAGTAGCGCATACCGGTGGGCTTTGGCCCGTCCTCGAAGACATGGCCCAAGTGACCGCCGCAACGACGGCAATGAACCTCTTCGCGCAGCACGCCGAAGGAGCGGTCCTGACGGGTGGCCACCGCGTTGTCCAGTGGCGCCCAGAAGCTCGGCCATCCAGTGCGGCTGTCGAACTTGGTGTCGGAAGAAAACAACGGCAGATCACAACCGGCGCAGGCAAAAACGCCCTTGCGGTGCTCGTTGTTCAGCGGGCTGCTGTAGGCCCGCTCGGTGCCCTCTTCGCGCAGGATCTCGTACTGCTCGGCGCTGAGCATGGCGCGCCACTCGCTGTCGCTGTGGGCCACCTCGAAAACCTCTGCCGCGCGGACCTCATCGATCAGCGCGCCGCCTGCGGAAAATTTTGGCAATACACCGATCACCAGCGCCGCAGCCCCCAGCCCGCCGCTTGCTACAAGAAACTGTCGCCGTGAAAACATGGGCCTTCTCCAAAATTCCAGATGCCTTGCATGGAACACAGCCTAGGCTTGAGTTGATCGCCAAATCCTCACGAGGAGTTAAACAATTCGTGATAACTCAGCCTCAGGAAAAGCCGCACAATGTTGTTCATTGCATCACGAGGGATTGAGCTCCATGGAACCGGCCAAACGCGTCCTGGTGGTCGAGGACGACCTGCCTATCGCCGACCTTATCTGCCTGCATCTTCGCGATGAGCAGTTCGAGGTGGTGCACTGCGCCGATGGCGATGAGGGCATGCGACTGCTGCAGCAAGGAAGCTGGGACGCACTGATTCTCGACCTGATGCTGCCCGGCGTCGACGGCCTGGAAATCTGCCGCCGCGCCCGGGCCATGGCCCGCTACACACCGATCATCATCACCAGTGCGCGCTCCAGCGAAGTCCATCGGATTCTGGGGCTGGAACTCGGTGCCGACGACTACCTGGCCAAACCCTTTTCCATGCTCGAGCTGGTGGCACGGGTCAAGGCATTGCTGCGACGGGTCGACGCCATGGCCCGCAACCTGAAAATGGATGCTGGCAGCCTGATCAGCGATGGCCTGTCCATCGACCCGATCACACGTGAAGTCTCCCTCGATGGCCGTCGTCTTGACCTCACGCCGCGGGAGTTCGACTTGCTGTACTTCTTCGTCCGCCAGCCCGGCAAGGTCTTCTCGCGCATGGACCTGCTCAACGCGGTGTGGGGCTACAGCCACGAAGGCTACGAGCACACGGTCAACACCCACATCAACCGCCTGCGAGCCAAGATCGAGGCCGATCCGGCGCAACCGGCGCGCATCCTCACCGTGTGGGGTCGTGGTTACAAATTCGCGACGAGCGGAGAACAGCCATGAGGTTGACCCTGACCCAACGCCTGTCCCTGGTGTTCGCCGTGCTGTTGCTGGTGTGCTGCGGCACCTCGGCATGGATGCAGGTGCGCTCCAACCAGATGCATGAACTGGAAGTGGTGCAGGGGTTGTCGCGGGATCTGGCGCAACACATCGCCCACGACACTGTGCTGATGGACCGCAATGGCCCGATGCCCAATGCCGTGCGCGAACTGTTCAGCCAGCTGATGCTGGTCAACCCCAGTGTCGAGGTCTATCTGCTCGACACCGGGGGTCGAATTGTCGGCAGCGCCGCGCCCGAGGGTCGAATACGCCGAGAGCAAGTCGACCTGGCGCCAATCCTGCGTTTGCTCAAAGGCGAGGCCCTGCCGATTCTCGGCGACGATCCGCGCAGCATTGATGGCAGCAAGGTTTTCAGTGCTGCGCCGTTGCGGGTCAATGGTCTGCCGGCCGGTTATCTTTATGTGGTGTTGCTCAGTGAAGAGCACGATCGCTTCGCCGAACGCGGCGCCACCAGCGCAGCGCTCAATACCGCTTTGTTGTCCATTGGGCTGGTGGCGTTGCTATGCCTGATTGCCGGCCTCACGGCATTTGCCCTGATCACACGACCATTGCGTCGCTTGACTGAAAAAGTCAGTCAGTTCGATATCAATGGCGTTCCGTCCACCTCGCCCGAACCAGAGCCTGAACCGGTAGAAAAAGCCGCCAGCCACGATGAAATAGCCATCCTCGACGCCGCCTTCCGACAGATGCAAGCGCGCCTCGGCGAACAATGGCGCTCGCTGACCCGTCAGGATCAGGAGCGTCGGGAACTGGTGGCGAACATCTCCCACGACCTGCGCACACCGCTGGCCTCGCTGCACGGTTACCTGGAAACCCTGTCACTCAAGGACGCCACATTGTCCCCCGCCGACCGCCGCCGTTATCTGGGGATCGCCCTGGATCAGAGCCGCAAGGTCGGCGGCCTGGCGCAATCGCTGCTGGAACTGGTGCGGCTGGAGCACGGTTTCGTGCAACCGGTGCTGGAGCGCTTTTCGCTGACCGATCTGGTGCAGGACATCTTTCAGAAATTCGAACTCAGCGCCGAAGCGCGCCAGATCGAACTCAAGGCCACCTTCGCCCCCAACGTCTCGGCGGCCTGCGCAGATCTTGGGTTGATCGAGCGGGTGCTGACCAACCTGTTCGACAATGCCCTGCGCCATACGCCCCAAGGTGGAGAAATCGAACTAAGCCTGCGCCCTCAAGGGTCTTTTATCGAAGTGACCGTCAGCGACACCGGCCCGGGAATCGCTCCCGAACTGCGCGAAGGTCTGTTCCTGCGTCCGTTCAACATTGGCGGCGCACGGCGCGATGGCGGGCTGGGATTGCGGATCGTGCACCGGATCCTGCAATTGCACGGTCGAGAGATCCATCTGATAGATATTCCCGGACGCGGCGCGACCTTTCGCTTCTCGTTACCGGTGGATGAGCAGACCGCCGAGCAATGGGCCGTTCGGTCGACTAATCCGAACGCAATGAGGAAATAGTCGACAGCTTTGGCCATAGTAACGGCTACTATCCCGATCCTCATTTTTCGGCAAGGAACGCTGCGCAATGCTCATCACCCTGCAAAACATCCCGCTGTGGGTTTACGTGATTTTTTTGGTGTTGTGTTACTTCGGGGTCAAAGCGCTTTATCCGACCCATGAAAGCAAAGCCGCATTACTTGTCACTCCCCCGGCCTTGCTGGCATGGTCCCTGTTTTCATTGAACCTCACGCTGAACCCTCAGCTCTCGGTGGGTTGCTGGTTGGTCACGTTTCTGCTGGGCAGCCTCGCGGCGCTGGTGTTTTTTTCACGCAAGGGCGTGGAGCTGGATGATCCGGAAACCGGGTTGATCGTGCCTGGCAGTTGGAAGACGCTGGTGCTCTACCAGCTGTTTTTTGCCGTAAATTTTTACTTCGGCTATCAGGACGACGTGCATCCAGAACAGGCCGCTACGCTTGAGGTGTTGCTGTTCAAGGCTTCGGCGTCGGGGTTTGTCTATGGATTGATCTGCGGACGGTCGCTGAAACTTTATCGGCTGTTGCTGGAGCTTCAGGCGCAACGTCCCAAAATGGCTGCCGGTTAAAAGCCCCTCGCCAAAAATGCTGACCAGCCGCCTGTTCATCCGTGACAACGCAGCCTCGGTCCAATAGATTAGGCGGCCTGAAAAGGCCTCGTGCTTTCTCGCCTCAATCCAAGCTAAAAGAAGTAGTGAAATTTCAATGTCCGATTCCAATACCGCTGAATCCGTAGTCACCTTGTCGTCCAAAGCGGAATACGAAAACTCCATCAATCTTTCACAACACGTGCCTCAGGCCAAGACCATCAGCGAGATGGTTCTGGATGCTTTTCAATCCACCCGCGAAAGCGACCAGATCCGCGAACTGCGCGCCGCGATTCGCCAGGCTCACGACAGCTTCGACGACGATAAAGCCTACGAATTGATGGGCGAACTCAAGCAATTGAAAGACGCCGAAGCAGCCGACATCGCTGCCCTGGAAGACCTGAGCAGCAAATTCCCGATCAGCCGCATTCTGTCCAGCTTCAAGGACGACCCGGCGTTCCAGGAAATCGTCTACGGCCTGGCGCTGAAGGTACTGAACCAGACTCACCAGGCCATCAGCAACCCGAGCAGCGGCAAGAGCAAAGCGGCTCGCGCCAAGAAAGACGTCGAAGTGTTCACCATCAGCAAGGACGGCATCAGCGTCACCCTGCCCCTGCGCACCCCGCGTTCGCGCCTGAACGTTGACCGTGAAGCGCTGGAGTTCCTGGGCTTCACTTTCGTCGGCGAAGGCGATGAGGCGGAGTTGGAAAGCGAGACGTTCCTGGACAATGCCGGGGCTGAACAAGCGGTCAACCGCAAGAACATCATCACCGCGCTTCAGCAGCAAACCGCGTTCGACGGCTACAGCATCGCCGCGCAGTAACGCTATACGCTGCACACAAAAATCCCCGCCATCAGAGCGGGGATTTTTATTTCCTGTTCGCCTGATTAGCTTTTTTCTGATGCACCGCGGCGCGGCCATCGCGAGCAGGCTCGCTCCCACAGGGGTTAAGCATCTAGCACAAAAGTGGCGACAACACCGACCCAGTGTGGGAGCGAGCCTGCTCGCGATCGGGACGACACGGTCCGTCAAATAGAACCCAACAAAAAGCCCCGCCATTCTCTCGAAGGGCGGGGCTTTTCTTTACAGCATCCGAAGCTTAAGGCGCGTAAGTCAGCAACAGCTCACTCGGCACTTTAAAATCCAGCGACATCATCACGCTCAACGCGGTAATGGTGAAGATCGAGAACACGAACAGCTTGCGTGCCCAGACCGTGTCATCCACTGCCTTGTAACCGGTCCAGGCCATGTACAACCAATACATGCCCATGGCCGCGGCGACGGCGAGGTAGCTCATGCCGGCGTAGCCGCTGAAGGTCAGCATCAAGGTCGCCACGAGGAACGCCAGGATGTAGAGCAGGATGTGCTTCTTGGCCACTTCAATTCCACGCTTCACCGGCAACACCGGAATCGATGCGGCCAGGTAATCGTTGAAGCGGAAGATTGCGATGGCGTAGGAATGCGGCATCTGCCACAGGCTGAACATCACCAGCAGCGTCAGTGCGGCCATGTCGAAGCTGTTTGTCACAGCTACATAGCCAATCACCGGCGGCATCGCCCCCGACAGACTGCCCACCAGCGTGCCGTGAACCGACTTGCGCTTGAGGTACAGACTGTAGAAACCGACGTAGATGACGAAACCGATCACCGCGAACAACGCAGCCAACGGGTTGGCCACCTTGTACAACAGTGCAACGCCGAAAACACCAAGGATGGTCGCAAAAGCCAGGGCCAGTTTCAGGGAGATCAGGCCCTGGACCAGCGCACGGTTCTTGGTGCGTTCCATCTTCAGGTCGATGTCGCGGTCGATGCAGTTGTTGAACACGCAACCGGAAGCGACCACCAGGGACGTGCCGATCATCGCAGCCAGGAAAATGGCCAGATCGACATGCCCTTTGGAGGCCAGGAAAAATCCGCCTGCCACAGAAAGCACGTTACCGAAAATGATCCCCGGTTTGGTGATTTGGATAAAGTGCTTAAAGGACATCCGGACTTACCTCACTTCGCCATCATGTTGGTGTGGATGCTGAACATGATCCACAGCGACAGGCCGACCAACAGGACGATCACCAGGGCAGCGAAGACAAACGCAATCACGTTGTTACGCTGGGCGGCGGAGCGGTCCAGGTGGAGGAAGTAAACCAGGTGCACCAGCACCTGGATCACAGCGAAGGCCAGAACGATCCACAGGGTCACGGCTTTCGGCAGGGATGGGTACATCACCAGGCCGAAAGGAATGACAGTCAGGATCACCGACAGGATGAAGCCGATGGCGTAGGACTTTACGCTGCCGTGGTTGGCTTCGTGGCCATCGTGGGAATGAGCGTTAGCCATTTACATAGTCCCCATCAGATAAACAACCGTGAATACGCAGATCCACACTACGTCCAGGAAGTGCCAGAACAGGCTCAGGCAGCTCAGACGGGTCTTGTTGGTCGCCGTCAGGCCGTTTTTCTGCACCTGATACATCATGATCGCCATCCAGATCAGACCGCTGGTCACGTGCAGACCGTGGGTGCCGACCAGGGTGAAGAACCCGGACAGGAAGCCGCTGCGGCTAGGACCGAAGCCCTCGGAGATCAGTACGTGGAACTCGTTGATCTCCATGCCGATGAAGCCGGCACCGAACAGGAAGGTCATGCCCAGCCAGCCCAGTACCTGGTTCTTCTTGCCCTTGAACAACGCCAGCATGGCGAAGCCGTAGGTGATCGAGCTGAACAGCAGCAGAGCGGTTTCGCCCAGTACGTATGGCAGCTCGAAGATGTCGTGGCCCGACGGGCCACCCGCTACGTTGTTAACCAGTACCGCGTACACCGCGAAGATCGACGCAAACAGAATGCAGTCGGTCATCAGGTAGAGCCAGAAACCGAATACGGTCATCTCGCCCGAGTCGTGGTGATGGTCATCATGCCCATGTCCATCGACATGGGTGTGTCCAGCATTGGTCACTAAGTTCGACATGGTTTAAGCCTGTTCCAACGAGGTTTCAACACGGGTGGCGGTGGCTGGAACTTTCCCGGCCGCTACCAGACGCTTGTGCTGCTCGGCTTCGATGCGCTCGATTACGTCGACCGGCACCATATAGCCTTGATCATCACGTGCAGCGTGGATCACGAAGTACACCACGGTGCCGACCAGGCCTGCGATGGCCAACCACCAGATGTGCCAGATCATCGCGAAACCGAACACGGTCAACAGAGCACCCATGACCACACCGGTCGCAGTGTTGTTTGGCATGTGGATCGGCTCATACCTGGCCGGAGCCTTGTACGCGGTGCCGTTTTCCTTGGCTTCGGTGAACGGGTCGATGGTTTCTGCTTTTGGCAGCACGGCAAAGTTGTAGAACGGTGGTGGCGAGGAGGTCGACCATTCCAGGGTATGGGCATTCCACGGGTCGCCGTGTTCGCACATGTTCTCTGGCTTGTTGCGATCACGCACGCTGACATACAACTGGATCAGCTGGCAGGCGATACCGACGGCGATCATCACCGCACCGAACATGGCAACGTACAGGTACGGTACCCACTCAGGGTTGGTGGTGGCGTTCAGACGACGGGTCATGCCCATGAAGCCCAGTGCATAGAGCGGCATGAACGCGACGAAGAAGCCGCTGATCCAGAACCAGAACGCTGCCTTGCCCCAGCCTTCGTGCAGCTTGAAGCCGAACGCTTTCGGGAAGTAGAAGGCGAAACCTGCGATGTAGCCGAATACCGCGCCGCCGATGATCACGTTATGGAAGTGCGCGATCACGAACAGGCTGTTGTGCAGAACAAAGTCAGCACCTGGAATGGCCAGCAGTACGCCGGTCATGCCGCCGATGGCGAACGTCACCATGAAGCCCAGGGTCCAGAGAACCTGGCTGGTGAAACGCAGACGGCCTTGATAAATGGTGAACAACCAGTTGAATAGCTTCACACCCGTCGGGATGGAAATCAGCATCGTCGCCAGACCGAAGAAGGCGTTGACGCTGGCACCCGAACCCATGGTGAAGAAGTGGTGCAACCAGACCATGAAGCCCAGGATCGAGATCGCGCCGCTGGCGTAGATCATCGAGTGGTGGCCGAACAGTTTCTTGCCGGTGAAGGTCGAGATGACTTCGGAGAAGATCCCGAACGCCGGCAGGATCAGGATGTAAACCTCGGGGTGACCCCAGGCCCAGAACAGGTTGACGTACATCATTGGATTGCCACCAAGTTCATTGGTGAAAATGTGGAAATCCATGTAACGGTCAAGTGTCAGCAGTGCCAGGGTAGCGGTCAGGATCGGGAACGAAGCCACGATCAGGACGTTGGCCCAGGTGCAGGTCCAGGTGAAGATCGGCATGTCCATCAGCTTCATGCCAGGGGTACGCATTTTCAGCACGGTGGCCAGGAAGTTGACCCCCGTCAGCGTCGTACCCAACCCGGATAGCTGAAGTGCCCAGATGTAGTAATCCATCCCCACGCCCGGACTGTATTGCAGGCCCGACAGCGGTGGATAAGCAACCCAACCGGTCTTGGCGAATTCGCCAACGCCCAGGGACAGGTTGATCAGCACCACGCCGGATACCAGCAGCCAGAAGCTCAGGGAGTTCAGGAACGGGTAGGCAACGTCACGCGCGCCGATCTGCAGCGGCACTGCAAGGTTCATCAGGCCGGTGAAGAATGGCATCGCCATGAAGATGATCATGATCACACCGTGAGCGGTGAAGATCTGGTCATAGTGTTCAGGTGGCAGGTAGCCAGGCGAACCCTCGGTGGCCATGGCCAACTGGGTACGCATCATGATGGCGTCGGCAAAACCGCGCAGCAGCATGACCATGGCGACGATGATGTACATCACGCCGATTTTCTTGTGGTCGACCGAGGTCAACCACTCGGTCCACAAATAGGTCCACTTCTTGAAGTAGGTGATTGCAGCGAACAGCGCCAGACCACCGAGCGCGATCATGGCGATGGTTATCATCACGATCGGTTCGTGGAACGGGACCGCTTCCCAACTTAATTTACCAAACATCGTTTACTCCTCTGCCCCGGCAGCTGAATGCGAGTTCATGTCCATTCCTTGCGTAGCGGCCACTTCTTTCTCTTTCTTCTCGTGCTTGACCTTCGGACCCGGTTTCATGCCTTCGTACTTGTCGACGATGATCTGGAACAGGTTCGGCGTGACCGAGGAGTAGAGCTCGACTGGGTTGTTCTGGCTTTGCTTGGCAAGGGCTGCGTATTCAGCTTGTTCAAGCTGTTTAGGTGCCTTTTTGACTTCGCTTACCCAGGCGTTGAAATCTTCCTGAGAAGTGGCGATAGCTTTGAATTTCATGCCGGTGAAACCCGCGCCGCTGTAGTTGGCGGAGATACCGTCCATTTCAGCGTTCTGGTTGGCGATCAGGTGCAGTTTGGTCTGCATGCCCGCCATCGCGTAGATCTGACCGCCCAGGGCCGGAATGAAGAACGAGTTCATCACGGCGTCCGAAGTCACCTTGAAGTTGATCGGGGTGTGCGCCGGGAACACGATCTTGTTGACCGTGGCGATGCCTTGTTCCGGGTAGATGAACAACCACTTCCAGTCCAGCGCGACCACTTCAATGGTGATTGGCTTGACGTCGGATTCCAGCGGCTTGTAAGGGTCCAGGGCGTGGGTCGACTTGTAGGTGACGTAACCCAGGGCAATGATGATCAGTACCGGAATAGTCCACACCGCGATTTCGATCTTGGTGGAGTGGGACCATTTTGGCGTGTAGACGGCGTCCTTGTTGGAGGCGCGGTATTTCCAGGCGAACAGGAAGGTCATGACGATGACCGGCACGACGACCAACAGCATCAGCAGCGTTGCGGTGATGATCAGGTTTCGCTCATCCAGGCCGACCTGGCCCTTGGGATCGAGCAAGGTCATGTTGCAGCCTCCCAGCAACAGAGTGCCGAGCAGCGGCAATAAGCCTAGTAGTCTGGGGTACCTGTTTTTACTCATCTCACGACCTCTAAAGCAGCTTGCGCAATGCAGTTGGGTTTTGATCGCCAACACTTCACCCTGCCAAGGGTTGGCATTTTTCTTGGATTGAATAAGGGCCTGCCCGTCGCGCGTCAGACGCTGTTCGACAATTGCTGGGCCTGCGGTGAGTTCTTATTCGAATTCGTGGTCAAGGGCCTTGTTACAGACCAATTCCATTTGGTGCGGATAGTCGGAAGGCACCGACACCTGGGAGTCGCATGAAGCCATCGGACCTCTCGACACCCTGGTTCTGCTCATGCACCTGAGTAAGGGTGAGCAGTGCCGGGAATTCAGTGCGGGCGATTGTAGATATGTAACGATTCATAAACCATGTCTCATCCCGAAATAATTTATATCCGATCCGACAACAATCATTAACGGCTTTTGCAAAAGTGCGCCATGGTATCGAAATTCATTCTCAACAAAAACACCAAAAATAGTAGGTCTACCACGCGAAGTTCAGACAGCTTCCAAGGCTCTGCGCTCGCCTTCGACCCGGCTCTACCCCCTATGTGACAAGGGCTTTGCCAATTTGCCAGGCCCTGTTAAAACTGCCTGTTTCGACTGACAAGCGCTGAAACCGACAGTGCCTGGAAGAGCAGGTTTTTGCTGCGAAGCGATGCCCTGAATCAGCGATTTGAAATGCCTTGCGACACTCAAGCTGTGACAACATGTCGCATACGTGTCGCACCCTTCCTTGTCGAGCATCAAGGTCTTTTTACCTGACCAGCGAATATGCAAACGCCCCGGCCTCTCAACGAGAACCGGGGCGTTTTTTTTGCTTCCTGCAATAGTACGACGTACAGCCTCAGCGCAGCGCTTTGCGGTTACGCGAAATGAGCAGCGGCACCAGCACCACGATCAGCACGAAGGCCAGCAGCGCCCACTGTGCCAGGGACAAGCCGAGGATCGGCGGGTACGGTGTAGAGCAGAAGCCATCGACCTGGAAGCCCAGCGGGAAGATCTTCGCCAGCGGCAGGCCGTCGACGATTGGCTGCAGCACATCGATGCCGCAACTGACCGCCGGGTAAAACTGGGTATAGACGTGATGCCCGGCCACCCCGGCGCCCGCAATGGCGCAGATCACCACCAACGTTTCGAACAGCGTGACGCTGCGGCGGGTGCGCGTCGCTGCGCCGATAAAGGCGAACAGCGCAATCAGCAACAACGCGTAGCGTTGCAGGATGCACAGCGGGCATGGTGCCTCGCCCAGAGCCACTTGCATGTACAGCGCGCCACCGATCAGCGCCAGGCAGATAATGCCCAGCAACACCAGATAGCGCCGCTCACGTCCCAACCGCATGGTTTCCTCGCTCATCGCGTCTCCCTTTTGTGTCCGTGGATATCGGTTGTCCGAAAGTCTACACGCAGCCCCTGCCCTTTGAGAGCCTTGAACGGGCCGCTGAAGTCGGGGGAATAAACGATAAACCGGTTAAGCACGGATTAACCTTTAAGCGATTGTTAATAATCGAAACCGCGACGCGGTCTTCGCGAAGGGTTACTTACTGCTTCCACCGATCTGCCGCCGCATGATCGCTGTCACGCCCTTCCACCCAACGCGGTCCATCACGGGTGTTTTCTTTCTTCCAGAACGGCGCGCGGGTTTTCAGATAGTCCATGACAAAGGCACAGGCATCGAACGCCGCCTGACGGTGGGCGCTGGCGGCGCCGACGAAAACGATCGGCTCGCCCGGCTCAAGCGCGCCGATGCGGTGCAACACTTCCAGCTTCAACAGCGGCCAGCGCTGCTCGGCCTCCACGGCAATCTTGCCCAAGGCTTTTTCGGTCATGCCCGGGTAGTGCTCCAGAAACATCCCGGCGACGTCGAGGCCCTCATTGAAGTCGCGCACGTAGCCGACAAAACTCACCACCGCACCGACGCCCACATTGGCCGCGTGCATGGCGTTGACTTCGGCGCCCGGGTCGAACGGCGTGGACTGCACACGAATCGCCATGGCTCAGCCCCCGGTCACGGTCGGAAAAAACGCCACTTCATCGCCATCGCTCACCGGCTCGTCGAGCTGGCAGAGGTCTTCGTTGCGGGCGCACATCAGGTTTTGCTCGCTCAGCACTTCGGCGCCGTCACGCTGGGCCAGCAGCGTGCGCACATCGTCGACCGTGGCGAAATCACCTTCGACCTTCACCGAGTCCACACCGAGCGCTTCACGGTAACGGGCGAAAAACTTCACGGTAATGTTCATGGCTGATCCGCCCGAAAATGGCCGCTCTTGCCGCCGAGTTTCTCCAGCAGCCGCACGCTCTCGATGGTCATGCCGCGATCCACGGCCTTGCACATGTCATAAATGGTCAGCGCCGCGACGCTGGCTGCGGTCAGCGCTTCCATTTCGACGCCGGTCTGCCCGGACAACTTGCAGCACGCCACGATGCGCACGGTGTCGTCGCCTTCGGCACTGAGTTCGACCTTGACGCCGGTGAGCATCAACGGGTGGCACAAAGGAATCAGATCGCTGGTTTTCTTCGCCGCCTGGATGCCGGCGATCCGCGCCACGGCGAACACGTCACCCTTGGGATGGCCGCCTGTGACAATCAACTGCAGGGTTTCGGGCAGCATGCGCACCAGCGCTTGGGCCGTCGCTTCACGGAACGTCACGTTTTTTTCAGTGACGTCGACCATATGGGCGCGACCTTGGGAATCGAGATGAGTCAGCACAGGGATACTCCTGATCAGGAGCATCGATTGTAAACCTGTGGGTCAAATTTCCGCACGTTTGATTATCGGATCACCACGCTCCCACATTTGATTTGTGTCGGATACAAAAAACCGGGCGACTTTGGGCCGCCCGGTTCTGGTGAGGGTTACAGATGCGATTCGGCGTATTCGGCCAGAATCGAGCGTGGCACCCCTTGCAGGGTGATGTGTACACCGTTGGGGAAATCCTTGAAGCGTTCGGTCAAGTACGTCAGCCCGGAGCTGGTCGCGGACAGGTAAGGGGTATCGATCTGCGCCAGGTTGCCCAGGCACACCACTTTGGAACCGGCGCCAGCACGGGTGATGATGGTTTTCATCTGGTGCGGCGTGAGGTTCTGGCATTCATCGATCAGGATCAGACTCTGCTGAAAGCTGCGGCCTCGGATGTAGTTGAGGGATTTGAACTGCAACGGCACTTTGCTGAGGATGTAGTCGACGCTGCCATGGGTGTTTTCGTCATCCATGTGCAAGGCTTCGAGGTTATCGGTGATGGCGCCCAGCCAAGGCTCCATTTTTTCCGCTTCGGTGCCAGGCAGGAAGCCGATTTCCTGGTCCAGCCCCTGCACGCTGCGGGTGGCGATGATGCGCCGGTAGCGCTTGCTGACCATGGTCTGCTCGATGGCCGCCGCCAGGGCCAGGATGGTTTTACCCGAACCGGCCGCGCCGGACAGGTTGACCAGGTGAATGTCCGGATCAAGCAAGGCGTACAGCGCCAGGCTCTGATAGATATCACGCGGTTTCAGGCCCCAGGCTTCCTGGTGCAACAGAGGTTCCTGATGCAGGTCGAGGATCAGCAACTTGTCGACCTGGATTTCCTTGATCCAGCCAACAAAGCCCTGTTCGTCGATGATGAACTCGTTGACGTGTACCGCAGGCAGGTTGTCGATCAGCTGCACCTGGTGCCAGGTGCGACCATGATCCTGCCGGGTTTCTACTTTGCTCACCCGATCCCAGAACGAACCGGTCATGTTGTGATAACCGTTGGGCAGCAACGAAACGTCGTCGACCAGTTGGTCGGTGCTGTAGTCCTCGGCCGCAATCCCGCAAGCCCGGGCCTTGAGGCGCATGTTGATGTCTTTTGTGACCAGCACCACGGGCAGTTTTGCATCCCGCGCGCGCAGGTCGATCAACTGGTTGATGATGATGTTGTCGTTCAGATGCTCGGGCAGAATGATGTTCGGCTCAGTGCGCTTGCTCATCAGAATTGACAGCAAACCCTTGGGCCCACTCTTGCCGCGCTGGATCGGTACGCCGAGTTCAACGTCTTCGGGGCTGGCATCGCCCAAAGTCTTGTCGATCAGGCGAATCGCCTGGCGGCATTCCGCGGCAACGCTGTGATGCCCGCTCTTGAGCTTGTCCAGCTCTTCAAGCACGGTCATCGGGATGGCGACGTGGTGTTCTTCGAAATTAAGCAGGGCGTTTGGATCGTGAATCAATACGTTGGTATCGAGTACATAAAGGATTGGCTGGTTGGAAGAAGGGCTACGTCCGTGATCATCCATACTCGGTCACCTTTGTGGGAGCCAGTCGACGCAATACCATGACAGTGCTGCGCCTCGAAGTGGCCGCCGAATTCACCTGCGAGGAGTCAAGTGAACTGCACACAAACTGGGGTCTTGGGAGACGCCACCTGTGTTGCAGGTTTCGGCGGTCTGTCTTCGTAATACTCCAAAACATGTGACAGAAAAAAGCACTTTGACGTTTTTTTGAAGTTTATTTTTCAGAGTGACGAATAGCCCTTGGCGTGCAGGCAATGTGCCGTTAAAGTCGGAAGTCCGCCTGCACCGATTTCTCTGCAAAAATCGCCCTTCACCCAATGTTTACGGCCTTTTGCCGTTTTCAGCGAAACGCGTCCTGACAGTCTGCCCAACCGATCCCGCTTGGCGCCGTTTGCGTAATGAGCCAAGGCATCGCCGTTTTCAGCGCATCCTGCTTCACATTGAAATTGATCACCCCATGCCGCCATAGCAGCATCAAGGTCAATACCCGTTGTGCGCTCTGGCTGCCCTTGAGCTTGCCGGCGCCGTCCTGGGCATCGATGTCCCACAATGCCACCTGCAAGCCCTGAGATTTGAAGAAGCCCTCGGCATCGGATCGACGCTGCCCCTCGGGCGGGCGAAACAGCGGCACGTAATTCTCCGGCAACTTGCCTTTGACCAGCTCGACGCTGCGTCGCACCGAGTCCTGCCAGTCTTGCCAGTGGCTGTGGGAGCGAAACTCCCAGCCTTGCACGCCAACGCATTGCTGCGAATAAGTCCCTTGCAGGCTGGCCACCGAGTGATCGGCCAGGCGGGCCTGGATGTCCTTGCCGAGGACGAAGAACGTAGCGTTCATGTTGGATTTGCGCAGGTACTCGGTGACCCAGGCGGTGTTATCTGGCGCGGCGTTGGCGGCGCTGTCGAAGGTCAGCAGGAACAGCCGGTCATTCATGGCATCGCCGTTGCGCTCATAGTCGCCAAAACGATCGACTTCGCTGCTGGTCTGCGGGAACAGCGCAGCCTTGCGCAGCTGCTCGTCCAGGTATTGGGCGTGGAACAACCGGCTCGGCTCGGCCCATTTGATGTAATAGCTGTCATCGCTCACCTGAAACTTGGCCGCTTGCTCGCGCAGGGTGGCCATGTCCTCGACCAGGAAACAGAAGGAGGCATCCTGATCGCAACTCTGCTGGGCGAAGTTGTAGTTGGTCAGCAAACGCTGCCACAGGCGTTGGCGCAGTTGGTTGACCGACTCCAGATTGAGGGTGCGCAGGCCCAGGCGTTGAGCCAGGCTCGCTTCATCCAGCGATTCACTGGCCAGCAGAACCCGGGCAAACATGAGGATTTCGGCCCGCGAGGCGACGTCAAACAGCGTCGGGCTGCTGAGCTGCTCAGGCCAGGTGCTGCGATCCAGCGTCGCCACATCGCCCGGCGCCGCCAGGGCGCCGAAACTCAATAGCCAGGCCGAGAATAGAAAAACGATACGCAATGGGATGTCTCCATAACAAAACCCGCGCGGCACTATAGCTGATCGCGTTCACATTCCCGCAGCAGCACTGATCTCATTGTGGCGAGGGAGCTTGCTCCCGTTGGGCTGCGAAGCAGCCCTCAACCCAACACATGCATTCCTTCAGAAAAAACACATGCGCCTGTATTGCGACCGCTTCGCGCTCGAGCGGGAGCAAGCTCCCTCGCCACAGGATCTCTCTGTCACAAAACCTGGTTACACCACCGATCACCTATGACACCCATAGCTGGAGTCAACAAGGACAACCCCCTAGAATCGCCCCCACGATTAAAGGAGACGACTTCATGCTGATGGTGATTTCCCCCGCCAAGACCCTCGATTACGAAACACCGCCGGCGACCCAGCGCTTCACTCAGCCGCAATACCTCGACCATTCCCAGGAGCTGATCCTGCAACTGCGCGACCTGACGCCAGCGCAGATCAGCGAATTGATGCACGTCTCCGACAAGATCGGCGGTCTCAATGCCGCGCGTTTCGGTAGCTGGACCCCGGCCTTTACCCCTGCCAACGCCAAGCAGGCGTTGCTGGCATTCAAGGGCGATGTGTACACCGGCCTGAATGCACAAACTTTCAGCGAAGCCGATTTCGATTACGCCCAGCAGCACTTGCGCATGCTCTCCGGCCTGTATGGCCTGTTGCGCCCCTTGGATCTGATGCAGCCCTATCGGCTGGAGATGGGCACCAAGCTGACCAATGCCCGTGGCAAGGACTTGTACGCCTTCTGGGGTACGCGGATCAGCGAATGGCTGAACGAAGCCTTGGCCGATCAAGGCGATGACGTGCTGCTGAACCTGGCCTCCAACGAGTACTTCTCGGCGGTCAAACGCAGTGCTTTGAACGCGCGCATCATCAATACCGAGTTCAAGGATCTGAAGAACGGCCAGTACAAAATCATCAGCTTCTACGCGAAAAAGGCCCGCGGGATGATGAGTCGCTTCGTCATCGAAGAACGCATCAATGACCCGGTCGCCCTCAAGCAGTTCGACGTTCAGGGTTATCGCTACAGCGCCGAACAGTCTAAACCGGACAATCTGGTGTTCCTGCGAGATCACGCACCGGAGTAATAGAGCCTGCACTAAGTCAGCGCACGACACCCGTTACTTCGTCGTGCGCGCCCCCCTTTGATCGTCGAACAATCCCTTCCTTTTCGCCGCTTTATTGGCGCCAATATTCAAGCACTTCATTTTCTAACTTTAGTTTCACTCGACATTGATCATTTTTTTCAGTAGTGGCACTGAAAATTTTTACTCGTAGTGGCAAAAACATATCCAGAACGACAATCGCCCCATATATAAAGGGCCAAAGGGCAAGTGCTATCAATATGAAAGCAGTGCCATCTTTTTCAATATTTCAAGAAATTTCAGAATTCGCGATGGGCGGACAGGAACTATGTCCAAATGCGCCGCTCATACCACCGGTAACGATTCTCTCGGTGATTGTGCGAGATAACTTACACAGACAAGAGATCGATATAGCGAAGTTGTCACACTTACTTGGGCTTACTGATCACTTATTTGGGCAACACACGAAGGACAGGAGATAACGCACCATTACTATCCCCTACAAGGCCACGGCTGCGCCCCTATAAACGTGCTCACCTGAGCACCCAACCGCTTGATTTACGGGCTTTCGGGCCTGGCATTGAGCGCGCAAGACCTTTGCACGGAAGTCTTCAGAAAAGAGGATCGGCTGCATAACAGGGCACGTCATAACAATAAGACCTGGCTGCGCACATCTTGAGTGCACTTATTTAGACACTCGGAACTTAGTATGCCTGCACACGGCATTGTGGCGCCTTTAAGTCGCACTTGCGAGTGCTCTATGACCGCTGAACACCATTAAATCCGGCCATGTAATGGCTTGATGAACACAGGTTTGATTAACTGAGAGGTAATTGCGATGCGCATCAGCATATTTGGTTTGGGTTACGTCGGCGCAGTATGTGCCGGTTGCCTGTCTGCACGGGGCCATGACGTCGTTGGCGTCGATGTTGCCAAAGACAAAATCGATATGATCAACGCCGGCAAATCGCCGATCGTTGAACCGGGTTTGGGCGAACTTCTGCAGAAGGGCATCGAGACGGGCAAATTGCGCGGCACGACCAACTTCGCCGAGGCGATTCGCGACACCGACCTGTCGATGATCTGCGTCGGCACGCCGAGCAAGAAAAACGGTGACCTGGAACTGAACTACATCGAAGCCGTGTGCCGCGAGATCGGTTTTGTCCTGCGTGACAAGACCACCCGCCACACCATCGTGGTTCGCAGCACCGTCCTGCCGGGCACCGTGGCAAACGTGGTGATCCCGATCCTCGAAGACTGCTCCGGCAAAAAAGCCGGCGTCGATTTCGGCGTGGCGGTCAACCCTGAGTTCCTGCGTGAAAGCACCGCGATCGCCGATTACGATCTGCCGCCAATGACCGTTATCGGCGAGTTCGACAAGGCTTCGGGTGACGTTCTGCAATCGCTGTAAGAAGAACTCGACGCACCGATCATCCGCAAGGACATCGCCGTTGCCGAGATGATCAAGTACACCTGCAACGTGTGGCACGCCACCAAGGTGACCTTCGCCAACGAGATCGGCAACATCGCCAAGGCCGTCGGTGTTGACGGTCGCGAAGTGATGGAAGTGGTCTGCCAGGACAAGACACTGAACCTGTCCCAGTACTACATGCGCCCTGGTTTCGCGTTCGGTGGCTCCTGCCTGCCTAAAGACGTCCGCGCCCTGACCTACCGCGCCGGTTCCCTGGACGTGGAAGCACCACTGCTCAACTCGCTGATGCGCAGTAACGAGTCCCAGGTGCAGAACGCGTTCGACATCGTCTCCAGCCACGACAAGCGCAAAGTCGCCCTCCTGGGTCTGAGCTTCAAGGCCGGCACCGACGACCTGCGCGAAAGTCCGCTGGTTGATCTGGCGGAAATGCTGATCGGCAAGGGCTACGACCTGAGCATCTACGACAGCAACGTCGAATACGCCCGTGTCCACGGTGCGAACAAGGATTACATCGAGTCGAAGATCCCTCACGTCTCGTCCTTGCTCAACGCCGACTTCGACGACGTGATCGCAAACTCCGACGTGATCATCCTCGGCAACCGTGACGAGAAATTCCGCGCCCTGGCGCTGGAAGCTCCACACGGCAAGCAAGTGGTCGACCTGGTTGGCTTCATGTCTCAAGCCACCAGCGTCAGCAAGCGCACCGAAGGTATCTGCTGGTAACACGCCTGTAGGAGCTGCGTAGGAGCTGTCGAGTGAAACGAGGCTGCGATCTTTCCAGATCCACTTGAATGCCAAGCGAAGATCAAAAGATCGCAGGCTTCGCCAGCTCCTACAGGGATTCTGGCGTTATCCAAACCCGGTGGCGCCAGTTTTCACAAGCCTGCCTTAACCCCATCGGGCCACCCCACAGGCTCGCCCGAGATCGAGACGGATGCAGATTATGCACAGGCTAAAGCACGGCCTACTTCAGGCCGCCGGTTGGCTGTTTTACCTAAGTTTACTGATGGGCATCGCCATGGCGCTGCCTACGTCCACGTTCGACTCCGAGTCGAAGGACTTTATCTTCCTGATCGGTATCGTCGGTATCTGGCGCTACTCGATGGGTGCCACGCACTTTCTGCGCGGCATGCTGTTTCTGTACGTGGTCTACCCGCACCTGCGGCGCAAAGTGCGCAAGCTGGGCAAAGAGGCAGACCCGTCCCATGTATTTCTGATGGTCACCAGCTTCCGTATCGACGCGCTGACCACCGCTCAGGTCTACAGCTCGGTAATCCGCGAGGCCATCGACTGCGGCCTGCCGACCACCGTGGTGTGCTCCATCGTCGAAATGTCCGATGAGCTGCTGGTCAAGAGCCTCTGGAAACGCATGAACCCACCGCCACGGGTCAAGCTCGACTTCGTGCGCATTCCCGGCACCGGTAAACGCGATGGCCTGGCCTACGGTTTCCGCGCCATCTCGCGCCACCTGCCGGACGACCGCGCCGTGGTTGCCGTGATCGATGGCGACACCGTGCTGGCTGAAGGCGTCGTGCTCAAGACCGTGCCGTGGTTCCAGCTGTTCGGCAATGTCGGCGGCCTGACCACCAACGAGTTCTGTGAAGTGCGCGGCGGCTACATCATGAGCGAATGGCACAAACTGCGATTCGCCCAGCGCCACATCAACATGTGCTCCATGGCCCTGTCCAAGCGCGTGTTGACCATGACCGGCCGGATGTCGGTATTCCGCGCCACCGTGGTCACCAACCCGGACTTCATCGCCGATGTGGAAAGCGACTCGCTGCAACACTGGCGCCTGGGCCGCTTCAAGTTCCTCACCGGTGACGACAAGTCGAGCTGGTTCAGCTTGATGCGTCTGGGCTACGACACGTTTTACGTGCCGGATGCCGCGATCCATACCGTGGAACACCCGCCGGAAAAGAGCTTCATCAAGGCCAGTCGCAAACTGATGTTCCGCTGGTACGGCAACAACCTGCGGCAGAACTCCCGCGCCCTGGGCCTGGGGATGAAACGCCTCGGCCTGTTCACGTCGGTGGTGCTGTTCGATCAGCGTGTATCGATGTGGACGTCCTTGCTGGGCCTGACCGTGGCCATCCTCGCCACCTTCAAGTACGGCAGCGCGTTCATCCTGGTTTACCTGCTGTGGATCGGCATCACCCGCCTGATCCTGACCGTGCTGCTGTCCTGCTCCGGTCACCGGATCGGCCCGGCTTACCCGGCGATTCTCTATTACAACCAGATCGTCGGCGCGCTGGTGAAAATCTACGTGTTCTTCCGCCTCGACCGACAGTCCTGGAGTCGCCAGCCCACTTCCCTGACCCGTGATCTCGCCAGCTTTCAAGGTTGGTTCAACACTTGGTCGTCTCGGACCATGACCTTCTCCGCCGGCAGCATTTTTGTCGCCGTGCTGCTGCTGATGGTCTGACCGAACTCGCCTGAATTAACTAGGAAATCGCCCATATGAATACCGCCGTCAACTCCAACGTAGTGCACGAATCCGAAGCCCAGCGCCAACACGCTCGCGTGAAAATCCCGGCCAAGCTGCGTTTCTTCGGCCCTGACCGGACTCCGGTTGAAGCCCGGCTCATCGACCTTTCCGCTGGCGGCCTGGCGTTCAACGCCGGTCAGCTGCCGCTGAAAGTCGGCGATGTGCACAAGGCTCGCCTGCAATTCGTGATCGATAACCTCGGTTTGGCCATGGACGTGGAATTGCAAATCCGCTCCGTGGATCGCCAGACCGGTCGCACCGGTTGCCAGTTCCAGAACCTGGAACCTCGTGACATTTCCACCCTGCGCCACCTGATCACCTCGCACCTGGCCGGCGACATCGTCAGCGTGGGTGAAATGCTGGCGACCCTGCAGCGCGACAACTTCACCAAGGCGCGCAAGGACAAGGATGGCGGCCACGGCATGACCCCGCTGGGCCGTCTGAAAGCGGTGACCTTCAGCGCCGGTATCTTCGTGGTCGGCCTGGTGGCGTTCGGTTTCATTTTCAAATCGGTGTACGGCATGTACTTCGTCAGCCACGCCCAGGCCGGTCTGGTCAGCGTGCAGGGGATGAACATCACCATGCCGCGCGACGGCACCGTGCAGAGCCTGATCAAGGCTGACGGCGTTGCCGCCAAAGGCGCCCCGCTGGCGACCTTCAGCACCAGCATGCTCGACGTACTCAAGGGCCATCTGGACGAAGGTCAACTGCAACCATCCAAGGTTGAAGAACTGTTCGGCAAGCAAATGACCGGAACCCTGACGTCGCCGTGCGATTGCACCGTGTCTCAGCAACTGGTGGCTAACGGTCAGTACGCCAGCAAAGGCGACGTGATCTTCCAACTGGTGCCGCGTAACACCGAAGCCAACGTTGAAGCGCGCTTCTCCTATCGCCAGTTCGGCGACGTGCGTCCTGGCACCACCGTCAGCTTCCAGATCGCCGGCGAAGACCAAACCCGTACCGGCAAGATCGTCAGCAGCACCAGCCTGAAAAGCGCCGACCTGTCATCCGACATCCGCGTGCAGATCAAACCAGACGAGCCGCTGGACAGCGCCTTCGCCGGTCGCCCGGTTGAAGTGAACAGCACCCGTGGCCCGAACCTGAGCTGGCTGATCAACAAAGCCATGGCCGCCGGTCTTTAAACAGAGGACATGCCCGTGACCATCACAAAAATCCTGAACACACCGCACACCTTGTGGGAGCGGGCTTGCTCGCGAAGGGATCAACACGGTCTGCCTGATGCTCCGCAGCGCCTGCTTCGCGAGCAAGCCCGCTCCCACAAGGGTGCATTCTGTGCACTGGCGTTAGCGGTGAGCCTTAGCGGCTGCGCCGGCCTGCCCGACCAGCGTCTGGCCAATGAAGCCCTCAAGCGCGGCGACACCGCGCTGGCGGCGCAGAACTACCAGCAGCTGGCAGACCTGGGTTACAGCGAAGCTCAGGTCGGTCTGGCCGATCTGCAAGTCGACAGCCGCGACCCGGCACAAATCAAAAAGGCCGAGGCGACTTACCGCGCCGCGGCCAGCGTCTCGCCGCGGGCTCAGGCTCGCCTGGGTCGTCTGCTGGTGGCCAAACCCGGTGCCACCGAAGCCGAACATCACGAAGCCGAAGCGTTGTTGAAGAAAGCCTCGGCCAATGGCGAAGGCAACACCCTGATCCCGCTGGCGATGCTGTACCTGCAATACCCGCACAGTTTCCCGAACGTCAACGCACAGCAGCAGATCAGCCAATGGCGCGCCGAAGGCAAACCGGAAGCCGGTCTGGCGCAAGTGCTGCTCTATCGCACCCAGGGCACTTACGATCAACACCTGGATGACGTGGAAAAAATCTGCAAAGCCGCGTTGAACACCACCGACATCTGCTACGTCGAACTGGCCACGGTCTATCAGAAACGCGGCCAGCCAGAGCAACAGGCTGAACTGATCAAGCAGATGCAGGCGGGTCAAAGCCGTGGCGTCGTCACTGCGCAACGTGTGGACAGCGTGGCTCGCGTACTGGGCGATGCGAGCCTGGGCAAGACCGACGAGAAAACCGCTCAGTCGCTGCTCGAAGGCATCGCACCAGGCTATCCGGCGTCCTGGGTCAGCCTGGCGCAATTGCTCTACGACTTCCCGGAACTGGGTGATGTCGACACCATGATGAAGTACCTGGACAACGGCCGCGCCGCCGACCAGCCGCGTGCCGAACTGTTGCTGGGCAAGCTCTACTTCGAAGGAAAAATGGTGCCGGCCGACGCCAAGGTCGCCGAAGAGCACTTCAAGAAAGCCGTCGGCCGGGAAGTCGCCGCCGATTACTACCTCGGCCAGATTTACCGTCGTGGTTACCTGGGCAAGGTCTATCCGCAAAAAGCCCTGGATCACCTGCTGACCGCTGCGCGTAACGGCCAGAACAGCGCCGATTTCGCCATTGCCCAACTGTTCTCCCAAGGCAAGGGCACCCGACCCGACCCGGTCAACGCTTATGTCTTCAGCCAGTTGGCGAAGGCTCAAAACACCCCACAAGCCAATGAGCTTGCGCAAACCATCGAAGCGCAACTGCCGCCTGACCGGCTGGCCGAGGCCCAACGCCTGTTGAAACAAGAACAGGCCATTCGTAGTGCCGTGAGTCCGGACACGCTGGAACTGCACGCCCTGCAAGAAGAAGACGGCGAGGAATCCCTATGAAGCTCAATCCATTCGTGAAGGCCGGTATTGGCCTTACATTCGCCCTGCTGTGGTCGTGCCCGACCCTGGCGGCCCTGACCGAAGACAAGAATTTCGGCCTCGAAGTCAAAGTTACCGGCCAGTCCGAAGACGACCGTGACCTGGGCACTGCCAGTGGCGGCGACGTTAACGGCGTTGGCCTCGATCTGCGTCCATGGGTGTACGGCGAAAGCGGCGCGTGGAGCGCCTACGCCATGGGCCAGGCCGTGACGTCCACCGACATCATCGAAACGGACACCCTGCAACAGTCCGACAGCGACGGTACCCAGACCACCGACAACGGTGATCGCAAAACCAAGAAGAACTACCTGGCGATGCGCGAGTTCTGGGTCGGTTACAGCGGCCTCACGCCCTACCCTGGCGAGATCCTCAAGCTCGGTCGCCAACGCCTGCGCAACGACGACGGGCAATGGCGCGACACCAACATCGAAGCCCTGAACTGGACCTTCGACACCACCCTGTTGCGCGCCAACGTCGGTGTCGCCGAACGCTTCAGCGAATACCGCACCGACTTGAAAGAGCTGGCCCCCAAGGACAAGGATCGCCTGCACGTTTTCGGCGACGTTGCCACTCAATGGTCGCCGGGTAACTGGGTCGGCATTCGCGGTCATCACACCCACGATGACGGCAAGCTCGACTACCCGGAGCCGGGCGTGGCCGGCGATTCGCTGGATAAAAAACAGAATGGCGACATCAGCTGGCTCGGCCTTACCGCCGATAGCGATGCCTACAACTGGCGCAACACCAACACCGTCAATTACTGGGGCAGCATCACCGGCATGAGCGGTGACACCGACACGGTCAACCCGCTGAACGCCGATGGCACGCGTCCGACCGAAGCCAAACGTGGTGAAGACCTCAATGGCTGGGCCACCGATATTGGTCTGCGTCTGCGCCTCGATCCGCAGTGGCAAGTCGGTGCGGCCTATGCCCGTGCCAGCGCCGAGTACGAACAGACCGGTCTGGAAAGCAATCGCTCGAACTACACCGGTACACGTTCGCGGGTTCACCGTTTCGGCGAAGCCTTCCGTGGCGAAATGAACAACATGCAGACCGCTACCCTGTTCGGCTCGTGGATGCTCAACGACGAATACGACGCCAGTCTGATCTACCACAAGTTCTGGCGCGTCGACGGCAACAAGCCGGTGGGCAGCAACGGCATCAACGCCGTCGAAAACAACACCGACGACGTGACCGGCGCAATCCTCTCCAGCACCTCTCTGCCGCTGGAAGATGGCAACAAAGACCTCGGTCAGGAAATGGACCTGGTGGTCACCAAGTACTTCAAGCAAGGCCTGTTGCCGGCGGCGTTGAGCCAGTCGATCGATGAGCCTTCGGCACTGGTACGGTTCCGTGGCGGTGTGTTCAAGCCCGGCGATGCGTATGGCAAAGAAGTCGACTCGTACATGCACCGCGCGTTTGTCGACGTGGTCTGGCGCTTCTGATGCAAACCGCGAAGGGAGTGCCCGACATGAACAGTGCCAAGAAAGGCTCGATCAGCCTGCTGGCCGGCGCGCTGCTGCTAGCCAGCGCAGCCGCCTTCGCCACCGTCGAACCGGCCAAGCCTGTGCAACAGGGCAAATCGGCGACCATAGCTAAAGGGCTGCAACAGGCCAAGACCTACACCGTCAGCAGCGCGCCAACCGCGCCGCTGGACTTGGCCAAGCCGAAACTGCCGGACACCTCTGGCTACACCGCCGAAGCCATCGCCGCGAAAATCGTGCGCACCAAACCCGGCAAGATCAGCGTGCGCCGGATGATGCAGGAAAACGCCCTGAAGGACTTCATCGGCGGCGACAACAAGATGGCCGAGTGGGTGGTGCGTCAGCATGGCATCCCGCAGGCGATCTTCGTCGACGACGGCTACATGAACCTCAAGGACCTGGCGAAGAAGCTGCCCAAGCAGTACTTCAGCGAAACCTCGCCGGGCGTGTTCCTGGCGAAGTTGCCGATCGTGGTGGGTAACAAGGGCATTCTGGAAATCGACAAGCAGACCCAGGAATTGCGCCTGTCCCAAGAGGCCGGCTCGTTCCTGGTCAACGACGGCCAGCTGTTCGTGCGTGATACCAAAATCACTGGCTGGAGCGAGAAAGCAAACGGCCCGGCGGCCTTCAAGTCGCCCAAGGAGTTCCGTCCGTTCCTGCTGTCCTGGGGGGGCACCGAAACCTACATCGCCAACAGCAAGATCGCCAGTTTCGGCTACGCCAACAGTAAGTCCTACGGCGTGAGTATTTCCCAATACACGCCGAACATGGCCAAGGTGCTCAAGCGCCCTGAACCGTCCGGCTGGATCGTCGGCTCCGAGTTCTCGGACATGTGGTACGGCTTCTACTGCTACGAAACCCGTGACTTCGTGGTCAAGGGCAACACCTACAAAGACAACATCGTCTACGGCATCGACCCCCATGACCGTTCCCACGGTCTGATCATCGCCGACAACACGGTGTACGGGACCAGGAAGAAGCACGGGATCATTATTTCCCGTGAGGTCAACGACAGCTTCATCTTCAACAACCGCAGCTACGACAACAAGTTGTCGGGCCTGGTGATCGACCGTAACAGTGTGAACAACCTGATCGCCTACAACGAGATCTACAAGAACCACACCGATGGCATCACCCTCTATGAGAGTGCTGACAACCTGCTGTGGGGCAACAAGGTGATCAGCAACAAGCGCCACGGCATCCGCATTCGTAACAGCGTGAACATTCGCCTATACGAAAACGTTTCGATGGCCAACGGCCTGACCGGTGTTTACGGGCACATCAAAGACCTGAGCGACACCGACCGGGACATCAAGCTCGACCCGTTCGACGCCCAGGTGTCCCTGATTGTGGTCGGTGGTGAGCTGGCCGCCAATGGCAGCGGACCACTGTCGATCGACTCGCCGCTGAGCGTGGAGCTGTATCGCGTGTCGATGCTCGCGCCGACCAAATCCAGCGGCATCAGCTTCTCGGGGATCCTCGGCGAACGCCAGGATGAAATTCTCGACCTGCTGGTGCGCCAGCAGAAAGCCGTGCTGATCGACCCAGTCGAACGCCAGACCAAAATGCAGGACTGAGGATAATTTTATGCACCCACACTTGATCAAATTACTCAGCCTGTCGGCCCTGACCGCTGGCATTCTTGCGGCGAGCACTGGCGTACGTGCCGAAGACGCCAAAGCCCCCAGCTTCAAGGCCGATGATTGCTGCAATCTCTGCCCCGAAGCCCACGACCCGAAGAACTACACCACCCGCTATCAGCAGAACTTCACCACACTGGTGCAGGCGCAGGGCGATTGGCTGTTCCGTACGCAAGAAGACTTGCGCACCGAATTCGACACCACACCCGCTGGCTACAAACGCATGAAACAACTGCACGATGCGTTCAAGAGCAAAGGCGTGGAACTGGTCATCGTTTACCAGCCGACCCGTGGCCTGGTGAACCGCAACAAGCTGAACCCGGCAGAGAAGGCGAGCTACGATTTCGACAAGGCGCTGAGGAATTACAAAACCATGCTCGGGCGTTTCGCGCAGATGGGCTACGTGGTCCCGGACCTGTCGCCACTGACCAACGAATCGCTGCCCGACACCTTGCCAGCCCACGACTTCTACTTCCGCGGCGACCAACACTGGACGCCGTATGGCGCCCAGCGCACGGCGAAAATCGTCGCCGAGAAGGTCAAGCAATTGCCGGCCTTCGCCGACGTTCCCAAGCGTGAATTCGAGACCCATAAGTCGGGTCGCATGGGCAAGACCGGAACGTTACACAACATGGCTGGTCAACTCTGTGGCACCAGCTACGCGATCCAGTACATGGATCAGTTCACCACCGAGCCAAAAGGCGAAGCGGGCGATGGCGATCTGTTCAGTGATTCCGGCAATCCGGAAATTACCCTGGTCGGCACCAGCCACAGTGGCAAGAACTACAACTTCGCCGGTTTCCTCGAAGAGGCCATCGGCGCCGACATCCTCAACGTGGCATTCCCCGGTGGTGGCCTGGAAGGTTCGATGCTGCAGTACCTGGGCAGTGAAGAGTTCCAGACCAAACCGCCGAAAATCCTCATCTGGGAATTCTCGCCGCTTTATCGCCTCGATCAGGAAACCATCTACCGCCAGATGATGGCGCTGCTGGACAACGGTTGCGAAGGCAAAGACGCGCAGATGAGTGCCAGCGCCACGCTGAAACCGGGCAAAAACGAATTGATGGTCAACAGCAAGAACCTGGACCTGCGCAACAGCAGCCACCAGGTCGATATCCGCTTCGCCGACACCTCGGTGAAAACCTTGCAAGCCACCCTCTGGTACATGAACGGGCGCCACGAGGACATCAAGATCGACAAACCGGAAACATCCGAAACCGACGGGCGTTTCGCCTTCGAGTTGCGCACGGACGAAGACTGGGCCTCGCAGAATCTGCTGGCCGTCGAAGTCCAGGGACCTGAAAAACCAGGTACCACGCCTCAGAAAGTCGAAGCGAAAATCTGCAAACGCAACGTGTTCTCCGGCGCCGAGCAGCGTACCGCTCAAGCCGGGCAATGAGGCTACCTCTTATGAACTGCATGCAAACCCGAACGCTGAAAAAGTTACTCGCGCCCTCTCTGCTGACGCTGGCGATGTTCGCCGGCGCCACCCAGGCTGCCGCGCCACTTCGCCCGCCCCAGGGTTACTTTGCGCCCATTGAAAAAGTCAAAACCGGCGACAAGAGTGAAGGCTGCGACGCGATGCCGACGCCTTACACCGGCGCCCTGCAATTTCGCAGCAAATACGAAGGCTCCGACAAGGCCCGTTCGACCCTGAACGAGGCATCGGAAAAAGCGTTCCGCGAGACCACCGCCGACATCACCAAGATCGAGCGCGCCACCAGCAAGCGGGTGATGCAGTTCATGCGTGACGGTCGTCCGGAACAACTGCAATGCACCCTCAATTGGTTGACCGCCTGGGCCAAGGCCGACGCGTTGATGTCCAAGGACTTCAACCACACCGGCAAGTCCATGCGCAAATGGGCGTTGGGCAGCATGGCTTCGTCCTATGTCCGCCTGAAATTCTCTGACTCGCATCCACTGGCTACCCACCAGGAAGAAGCGCAAGTGATTGAAGCCTGGTTCAGCAAAATGGCTGATCAGGTGGTCAGCGATTGGGACAACCTGCCGCTCGAACAGACCAACAACCACTCGTACTGGGCAGCCTGGTCGGTGATGGCGACGTCGGTCGCCACCAACCGCCGCGATCTGTTCGATTGGGCCGTCAAGGAATACAAGGTCGGCGTCAATCAGGTCGACGCCCAAGGCTTCCTGCCCAACGAGCTCAAGCGCCAGCAACGCGCCCTCGCCTATCACAACTACGCCCTGCCGCCACTGGCGATGATCGCCAGTTTCGCTCAGGTCAACGGTGTCGATTTGCGCCAGGAAAACAACGGTGCCTTGAAACGTCTGGGTGATCGCGTGCTTGCAGGCGTGGAAGACCCGGATGAGTTCGAGGAAAAAAACGGTAAAGAGCAGGACATGACCGACCTCAAGGTCGATTCGAAATTTGCCTGGCTCGAACCGTTCTGCTCGCTCTACACCTGCACGCCGGATGTGCTGGCGCAGAAACACAAAATGCAGCCGTTCAAGACCTTCCGCCTCGGCGGGGATTTGACCAAGGTCTACGACCCGGCGAATGAGAAGGGCAAAAAAGGTTCCTAGAGCCAAACGCAAAACCCCTATGGGAGCGAGCCTGCTCGCGATGACTGAGTGTCAGGCGACATCGATGCTGAATATCAGATCGCTATCGCGAGCAGGCTCGCTCCCACAGGGTCAGTGTCAGGCATGAATTGTGTGTTACGCCCTCCGGTTTTCGGTGGGGGGTTTGGGGGGGCTGCGGCCCTTGACTGTTGGTTAAACATGGAGAGATCGGGATGGTATTTTCATCCAACGTGTTCCTGTTTCTGTTCTTGCCGATCTTTCTCGGCATGTACTACTTGAGCGGAATACGCTATCGCAACTTGCTGCTGCTGATCGCCAGCTACGTGTTCTACGCCTGGTGGCGTGTGGACTTCCTTGCGCTGTTCGCAGCCGTCACGCTGTGGAACTACTGGATCGGCCTGAAGGTTGGTGCGGCGGGCGTTCGGACCAAACCGGCCCAGCGCTGGCTACTCCTGGGCGTGGGCGTCGACCTGTGCATCCTCGGCTACTTCAAGTACGCCAACTTCGGCGTGGACAGCATCAACGCGATGATGACCTCGGTCGGTCTGTCGCCGTTCATCCTGACTCACGTGTTGTTGCCGATCGGGATCTCGTTCTACATCTTCGAGTCCATCAGCTACATCATCGACGTCTACCGTGGTGATACCCCGGCGACCCGCAACCTGATCGACTTTGCCGCATTCGTGGCGATCTTCCCGCACTTGATCGCCGGCCCCGTGTTGCGTTTCCGCGACCTGGCCGACCAGTTCAACAACCGCACCCACACCCTCGACAAGTTCTCCGAAGGTGCCACGCGGTTCATGCAGGGCTTCATCAAGAAGGTCTTCATCGCCGACACCCTGGCGGTGGTGGCCGACCATTGCTTCGCCTTGCAGAACCCGACCACGGGCGACGCCTGGCTCGGCGCCCTGGCCTACACCGCGCAGCTGTACTTCGACTTCTCCGGCTACAGCGACATGGCAATTGGTCTGGGCTTGATGATGGGTTTCCGCTTCATGGAAAACTTCAAACAGCCGTACATCAGCCAGTCGATCACCGAGTTCTGGCGTCGCTGGCACATCAGCCTGTCGACCTGGTTGCGTGACTATCTGTACATCACCCTCGGCGGTAACCGTAAAGGCACGCTGATGACCTATCGCAACCTGTTCCTGACCATGCTGCTCGGTGGTCTGTGGCACGGCGCGAACATCACCTACATCGTCTGGGGTGCCTGGCATGGCATGTGGCTGGCGATCGAAAAAGCCCTCGGCCTGAACACTTCGCCGCGCAGCTTCAACCCGGTCCGCTGGGCCCTGACTTTCCTGTTGGTGGTGATGGGTTGGGTGATCTTCCGCGCAGAGAACCTGCACGTCGCCGGTCGCATGTACGGCGCCATGTTCAGCTTCGGCGAATGGTCGTTGTCGGAACTCAACCAGGCCAGCCTCACCGGTCTGCAAGTGGCAACCCTGGTGGTGGCTTACGCAACCCTGGCGTTCTTCGGTCTGCGTGATTTCTACACCAACCGGCCACCGGTCAAGACCAAGCCTGCGGTGAACACCGAAACCGACGGCCCTGCCGCGGCTACGCCTGGAATGATCAAAGCCGTACCGGGTGAAAACCCGGCCAGCATCCACGAACCGGGTTACACCGTCGGCGTTGAAGCGACTGTGCAACCGGCCTACTGGACCGCTGACTGGTCCCGTTACGTGATGCGCGCTCTGGTACTGCTGCTGTTCATCGCCTCGATTCTCAAACTCTCGGCGCAAAGCTTCTCGCCGTTCCTTTACTTCCAGTTCTGAGGGATCTGACTATGACCCGCTCATTACGCATCTTCTACATCGCCCTGTTCCTGGTGACCTTGCTGGTCCTGGGCGTGTGGTCGGTACGCAGCTTCTTCGGCTTCAGTACCAACGCCGATGCGACCGTGCTCAACGGTCGCTGGAGCAAAGCCGTCGAGACGCACTACGACGACGAGTTCCCGATCAAGCGCCTGGGCACCAACCTTTGGGCCGCGCTGGATTTCAAACTGTTCAACGAAGGTCGTCCGGGCGTGGTGCTCGGTCGCGATCAGTGGCTCTACAGCGATGAAGAGTTCCACCCGATCGTCAACGAAGAGTTGAACCTGCAGGGCAACTACGCGCTGGTCGAAGGCGTGCGCCAGACCTTGAAAAAACAAGGTGTGCAACTGGTGATGGCGATTGTCCCGGCCAAGACACGTCTCTACCCGGAACACCTGGGTGAAGTGAAGCCGGCGAGTATCCACGCCAATCTGTACAAGGACTTCCACGCTCGTGTGGCGGCCGACAAGATCCTCGCCCCTGACCTGCTCGGCCCGCTGCAAAAGGCCAAGCAAGACGGTCAGCAAGTGTTCCTGCGCACCGACACCCACTGGACCCCGGAAGGCGCGCAAGTCGCTGCCCAGACTCTGGCCAAAACCATTGCCGACAAGGCTCCGCTGAGCGGCGAACCGCAAAACTTCGTCACCGAACCTGCGGAGAAGGTGACGCACAAGGGCGACCTGCGGTTGTTCCTGCCCCTGGACCCTCTGTTCGAAAACCTGATGCCGGCGCAGGAGCCTTTGCAGAAGCGCAACACCGTGGCGGCCCAGGATCAGCCTGCCGGTGATGACGCCCTGTTCGCCAACACTGAAGTGCCGGTAGCCCTGATTGGCACCAGCTACAGCGCCAACCCGAACTGGAACTTCGTCGGTGCGCTGAAAGAAGCACTGCACAGCGATGTGGTCAATTACGCCGAAGACGGTCACGGCCCGATTCTGCCGATGCTCAGCTACCTGAAAAGCGATGCTTTCAAGAACAGCCCGCCACAAGTGCTGATTTGGGAGTTCCCTGAACGATATCTGCCTGTGAACAACGAAATCGGTGACGCCGACCCGCAGTGGGTCGCAGAGCTTAAACAAGCCGGCGCACGCCAACAAAACGTAGCTGCAAACACTAAATCCGAGACGCCCGACCGGGCGCAAAACTGAAAGAGAGGTACTTCCATGACTTTCACTACTACTCCTCGCCGTCTCGCCAAGACCTTCGCCCTCGTCGCCGGCATGAGCGTGCTGTCGATGCAGGCCTTCGCCGGTGACGGCGCGCTCTACGGCCCGACCGCGCCAAAAGGCTCCAGTTTCGTGCGGGTCTTCAACGCCGGTAACGCTGAAGTCAGCGCCACTGTTGGCACCACCAACCTGAGCGAAGTCGCGCCACTGTCCAGCACCGACTTCAGCTTCATGCCGGGCGGCGATTACAGCGCCAAGGTCGGCAGCCAGACCCTGCCAGTGAAATTGGCCGGCGACCACTATTACACCCTGGTCAACAACGCCAGCGGCGCACCACAACTGATCGAAGAGCCGCCGTTCAAGAACAAGCAGAAATCCCTGGTTCGCGTACAGAACCTCAGCGACAAGGCCCTGACCCTGAAAACCGCCGACGGCAAGACCGAAGTGGTCCCGTCTGTGGCAGCCAAGGGCCGTGGCGAGCGTGAAATCAACCCGGTGAAAGTCAGCCTGGCACTGTACGACGGCGCCACCAAAGTCGGCGACGTGAAACCGGTTGCCCTGGAACGAGGCGAAGCCGCGGTGCTGTACGTCACCGGCAGTGGCAGCAGCCTGTCGCCAGTGTGGGTAAAACGCCCGGTTTCGACGCGCTAACACATTTGCCGGATTGACCCATATCCCTGTGGGAGCGGGCTTGCTCGCGAATACGGTTTCACACTCAACGATGATGTTGGCTGACCCACCGCTTTCGCGAGCAAGCCCGCTCCCACAAGGGACCGAGGCGTCAATTCGGACACGGAACAAGAACAAGAGTGAAACGACAGAACGCAGTAGCTCTAACCCAATCGATTTTGAAGGAGTAACAACATGATTCCGGTGATCTTGTCAGGTGGTAGCGGCTCACGTCTTTGGCCGCTTTCGCGTAAGCAATTCCCCAAGCAATTCCTCGCCCTGACCGGCGAACACACGCTGTTCCAGCAAACCCTGGAACGCCTGGTGTTCGAAGGCATGGATACCCCGATCGTGGTCTGCAACAAAGATCACCGTTTCATCGTCAACGAGCAACTGAGTGCCCGCAACCTGGACACCCAGCGCATCCTGATGGAACCGTTCGGTCGCAACACCGCCCCGGCCGTGGCCCTGACCGCGATGATGCTGGTCAATGAAGGTCGCGACGAGTTGATGCTGGTGCTGCCGGCCGACCACGTGCTGGAAGACCAGAAAGCCCTGCAACGCGCCCTGGCCCTGGCCACTGTGGCAGCCGAGCGTGGCGAGATGGTGCTGTTCGGCGTGCCGGCGACCAAACCGGAAACCGGTTACGGCTACATCAAATCCACCAACGATGCGCTGCTGCCGGAAGGCGTCAGCCGTGTCTCGCACTTCGTTGAAAAACCGGACGTGAAACGCGCCACCGAATTCGTCCAGTCCGGTGGTTACTTCTGGAACAGCGGCATGTTCCTGTTCCGCGCCAGCCGTTTCCTCGAAGAACTGAAAAAGCATGATCCGGACATCTACGACACCTGCGTACTGACGCTGGAACGTAGCGCACAGGATGCCGACACCGTCGACATCGACCCCGCCACCTTCGCCTGCTGCCCGGACAACTCCATTGACTACTCGGTGATGGAAAAAACCCAGCGCGCCTGCGTCGTGCCGCTGACCGCAGGCTGGAGCGATGTCGGTTGCTGGTCGTCGCTGTGGGAAGTCAATGAAAAAGACGCCAACGGTAACGTCACCAAAGGCGACGTGGTCATCCAGGACAGCAAAAACTGCATGATCCACGGCAACGGCAAACTGGTGTCGGTGATCGGCCTGGAAAACATCGTGGTCGTCGAAACCAAGGACGCCATGATGATCGTCCACAAGGACAAGGTCCAAGGCGTGAAACAGATGGTCAACACCCTCAACGAGCAGGGCCGCAGCGAAACCCAGAACCACTGCGAAGTCTATCGTCCGTGGGGCTCCTACGACTCGGTGGACATGGGCGGTCGCTTCCAGGTCAAGCGCATCTCGGTCAAGCCGGGCGCGTGCCTGTCGCTGCAAATGCACCACCACCGCGCCGAACACTGGATCGTAGTCAGCGGCACTGCCGAAGTGACCTGCGACGAAAACGTGTTCCTGCTGACTGAAAACCAGTCGACCTACATCCCGATCGCCTCGGTCCACCGTCTGCGCAACCCGGGCAAGATTTCACTCGAGATCATCGAAGTGCAATCGGGCAGCTACCTGGGCGAAGACGATATCGAGCGGTTTGAAGATATCTACGGTCGCTCCAACCCGATCGAGCGCGGCGTGTCGGTGAAAACCATCGCGCAGTGATTGACCGGCAACAATAAAAAGCCCCCGTCCAGCCCACTGCGTCCCTATCCGCAGAGGGTTGGGCGGGGGCTTTTTATTTGGATCGGCTTCTTTTGCGCTCGCGCATTGCCGGTGCGGCTGCAGGCGTAGGGGTATTGAATCCCGCTGCCAGCAGGCGCATTGCCAGCGGGCTTGGTGAGTGCGATGACGGCTCCACTGAACCAGCCAAAGGCGATTGGGCAGTCGTCAAGGCTGGCATTGTCGATGACCTGGCAATAACCGTTGGCGGACCTCCAACAGTTGGGGCTCGAACATTACTCAGCTGCCTGTACTGCATTTGTGTCTGGGCTTCCGATACTTCCATAAGCCGTCCCATAGTCTGCACCACGGCTCCCGCGGCACTCAGTAGCGGGTTTCGGGAGAACGACGCCAGTTTTCCCACTCCCTTCATACCTTTGGCCACGGCATCGCGTCGGTCAGCCAGAACCTGCGGATCCTCGACCGGACTGTTGAAGGTGACCGACATCGGGCCCATGATGCGACCTGTTGTTTGCTCTCCCGCTACAGAGTTCAGCATCCCCGAAATGAGCTCCCCCGAGTGATACAGCACTGCCCCGGAAGGTGGCGCCGTCTGGGTCCTGACGGCGGCAATGACATGGGCTTGATGGGTGTTAGTGAACGCTATGTTTCCGCCTTCACCCAACTGCTCGAGGGCTATCGGAATTTCTCGGCGATAAGCCAAAGTCGATGGGTCCTGGCTGTCCGCAAAATAATTGCGGATGGGTTGCATGCCGGCTGCTTGAAGTGGGTAAACAATGCCCTCCTGGGCAAGATCGTGATAAACCTCGTCCTTTGTTTTTTGATTAGGATGAGGCGCCAGACCATCGACATCCTTGTAGAACAACGGATTGTTACGCATCGCCCGGTATCGATTCGGCCCATCAATGTTTCCCCCAGGATCCGGGTTGATCCATCGTTGCAACCACGCGGCGTAATATCTGTACCCGTAGTAGTCGAGCCCCGTCGCATCCCGTTCCTTGCCCGAATAACGAATGGTTTTGTAACTCGCTTCAACGATGCCCGCCCCGGCAAACCAAGCCGTTTCGCCAAAGGGATAGTAAGTTTCCTGGCTGATAATTCGCGCGTCGTCGGCCAGTTCCAGCGTGCAGGATTTCAGGTGATCGACCAGGCTGTAGCGGTATTGATCGTTGGCGATACCGGACGGTGGCGCTGTTTCCCAATGCAGCACTCGCACGCTATTGAGTCCCGCCTGGGCGCTGATCACCTGCAATACTTCTCCCGTGCCGTTATCGCTGCGCATCTCAAGCCCCGGCAGATAACGCACTTCAGCCACCACGGTCCGGGCATTGGTCTGCAATGAGCGGATTTTGCGAACCCGCTGCCCACCGCCATCGTAGACATAGGACTCCCTGTCATTGAGCCCGGAGACGCGTTCCACCGGGCTGACCGACTGCAACTGATTACGCAGATCCCAATTCAGGATCCGTCCCTGATCCAGCTCCAGCAAATTGCCATTGGCGTCGAACGCCGCGGCGATGTCCTCTTCCGTCGGCGGCACACCGTTGCGCCAGGGCAGACAACGATTGCTGTAGCGCGCCGCTTTCAGTTCGCGCCCCCGACTCTGCGTGCCGACGTGCGTCAGCGTCAGCAGGTTCCCGCCCTCGTCATAGCGGTAGGTCTGGTGATAGTTGCTGACCGCCGCCGGATCGACCCGTCCCACCGACGCCGGCCCCTGCTGGAGAGTGCCCTCCTCCCAGCCGTAGGCTTCGATCAATTGATACAGGCTGTCATAGATAAAGCGACTGAGGGGATCGATGCGCTGGTTGTTGAAGTAACGCACCGACAGTGCCCTGTCCTCGATGCTCAGGACATTGCCCATCCGGTCATAATCGTAGATCAGGTGTTGCAACAGTCGGGCACTGGCATCCTGTGCCCGGCGCTCCATCAGCAGACCGTCTTCGGGGCGGTAAACGAGGGTCGTCTGTACGTTGTTGCCAGCAGTTTCGTGTTCGACCTGGCCCTGCGCGCTGTACCGAATATCGCGCACCAGCGTTTGCCAGGTGGTCAGCCCATGGAGTTGCAGTCGCGCCTCACGCAATTGTCCATCAAGCGTCAGGTGGAAGACCTGACGATTCTCCTTGGCATCGGTCTGTTCCAGCACATGATCCTGTGGACCGAAACGCCACGTCGACGACGCACCTTCACCGGGCTCAAGCAGCCGCTCGCGATCGGCTTCCAGCTCCGGCCAGTCGGGGGCAACAGGGTCCAGGGTAAAGTGACGGACTTGCTTCACGCATTGGCCGGTGATCGAAAATGCCTCGAACAGCACCGTTCCGGCGGGATCGTCATTACGGATCAACTGCCCGCATTGATTCTGATCGCCCTGATCGGGCCCGCCATAGGTCATGCGTTCAACGGACCTTCGCGGCTCAGTTGCGCCCTGCTCGAACACTGCCAAAGGACGAAGCAGGCCATCGTATTCAACCTCGCGTCGTGTACCTCGGCTGTCCCATGCCAGCAAAATCTCGTCGCCCAGACCGGGCAGGTTCAGCTGCAATCCAGCATCGACGCTGACGGTACCCAGCGCATGGCCGGACAGCGAATGCACGGTCGTTGAATTGGCGGGTGTCAGAGGATCTTCAACCTGCAATGCCCAAAGCCGCGGATCCCACTGTTTTATCGGGTGGCCCGCAGCATCATGGGCCGTGCGATTGATGCGTGCTTCAGTGGGCAGGTTTTCGACGGCGCGCCAATAGTCCACCGTACGGATGGTCAAGCCGCGCGGGTCGACGACGGACAATTTTGGTGTTTTGTGGTGCATTCCCATCGTCAAGACCTGCATGCCTGTATGTCCTCATCTAACTGTTCGTGGACAGGCCTGGCTACTATCAGAAATGAGAGTACCGACCAACGGCCACCGATCTTGCTCCACGAATGTCCATTCCCGCGCCCCTTCGGTAGGATGGTGTTTATGAGTTCAAGGAGCGTTCACACATGTTCATCGGCGTCCTGCTGGTCATCACCTGGCTGATCCTGCTGCTGCGCTACCCGTCCAAGGCTGTGCCGGTGTCCATGGCCGCCGCTGTCGGGTTGGGCCTGGTGGCGGTGTGGGTGTTCTGGCTGGACACCCGCGAGGTCAAGCAACTGGCGCGCCTGGAGTTGCGCATCACCTACGCGCCCGAGCACTGCCCGGCGGATCGCCCCTTGAAGCTGACGATGAACAACGGCAACGACGTGCCGCTGACCGAACTGCGCTGGCGAATCGCCGCTTACGCACCGGGCGATACGGTCAATCTGGCTGACAATCAATACGCTGCGCCGCGTTATCGCGGCCCCGGCGAATTGCAGGCCGGAGGCAATTGGGAGGACTGCTTGCCAATGCCACCTCTGCGCCCCGGTTATCGCCCGCAAACCCTGGAGTTTCGCGCCGAGCGTTTGCAGGGTAGTTTCTCCGACTGATCCCTTTTCTTTTTGCACAAGGACCGCGCCATGCCCGTTGCGTTGATTACCGGTTGTTCCAGCGGCATTGGCCGCGCCCTCGCCGACGCTTTCAAAAGTGCCGGGTACGAAGTCTGGGCCAGCGCCCGCAAAGCCGAAGACGTAGCCGCTCTAACCGCCGCCGGGTTCACCGCCGTGCAACTGGACGTGAACGATGGCCCGGCCCTCGAACAACTGAGCGAGCGGATCAATCAGCAACGCGGCGGCCTTGATGTGCTGATCAACAACGCCGGCTATGGCGCCATGGGGCCGCTGCTCGACGGCGGTGTGCCGGCCATGCAGCGGCAATTCGAAACCAACGTGTTTGCGATTGTCGGCGTGACTCGCGCGATGTTCCCGGTGCTGCGTCGCGCCAGGGGCCTGGTGGTGAACATCGGCAGCGTTTCCGGGGTTCTGGTCACGCCATTTGCCGGCGCCTACTGCGCCTCGAAAGCCGCGGTGCATGCCCTGAGCGATGCGCTGCGCATGGAATTGGCACCGTTCGGTGTGCGGGTCATGGAAGTTCAGCCTGGGGCTATCGCGTCCAGCTTTGCCAAGAATGCCGGCCAAGAGGCTGAGCAACTGATCACCGAACAATCGCCATGGTGGCCGCTGCGTGAAGGTATTCGCGCACGGGCCAAGGCGTCTCAGGACAAACCGACGCCGGCCAGTGAGTTTGCCGCCGGTTTATTGAAGGCCGTGCAGCAGAATAAACCGCCGCGTCTGGTGCGTTTGGGTAATGGCAGCCGCGCGTTGCCGTTGATGGCGGGGTTGTTGCCCAAAGGGTTGCTGGAGTCGGGGTTGATGAAGCGGTTCGGGTTGCGCGGGCAACTTTGAGATCGCGGTGCCCCATTCGCGAGCAAGCCCGCTCCCACAAGGTTCTGCTGGGTGGCATAGATAGCATTCACACCAAAGATCACTGTGGGAGCGGCGGTGCGACGATTCGACTTGCCCGCGAAGACGTCAGGACAGACGCTGCAAAATTTCAGGAAACAGCATGACCAACTACACCGAATACTTTGACGAAGTGATCCAGGCTCACATAGCCATTGAACAATGGTTGGCCGAAGAGCAAGACGAATCCGAGCTTGAACAATTGCTCATGCGTTTTTCACCACAGTTTTCCATGATCTCGCCGTTGGGCCGGGTGCTGGATTTCGGGGCATTGAATGAATTGTTTCTGCTGGCGGGCGGGAAGAAACTCGGGTTCAGGATTGAGCTCAGCGAGTTGCGCGGTGTTGCGCTATACGACGGTGGCGCAGTGGTGAGTTACCGCGAGCAGCAGACCGATGCGACGGGGTTGCATTCTGATCGACGGTCTTCGGTGGTGTTCGAGAAACAGCCCGATGGCAAGGTGGTTTGGCGGCATTTGCATGAGACGTTTTGTCAAAGCTGAAACCGTTCCCTTGTGGTGAGGGGGCTTGCCCCCGTTGGGCTGCGCAGCAGCCCCAAAACCTGCAACCCCGTTCTTCCAGATGCACCGCATGCTCTGGTTTTGCGCCGGCTTCGCCGCCGAACGGGGGCAAGCCCCCTCGCCACAAGGTTATTCGCCACTTTCCTGTTTCACCACAACGGTGCAAGTAATCCCCGCCGCCAGCAGCACCCCCTCCGGCACTTCATCAATGTGAATCCGCACCGGCACCCGTTGCGCCAGGCGCACCCAGTTGAACGTCGGGTTCACGTCGGCGATCAGCTCGCGGCTTTGCGGGTTGTCACGGTCGTAGATCCCGCGAGAAATGCTTTCCACATGGCCCTTGAGCACTTCGCCGCTCATCAGTTGCATATCGGCTTTATCGCCCACGCGCACATGCGGCAGTTTGGTTTCTTCGAAGAAGCCATAAACCCAGAACGAGTTCATATCGACCACGGCCATTTTCGCTTCGCCGATACGTGCGTAGTCGCCGCGATGGACGTTGAGATTGGTCACATAGCCGTCCACCGCCGCGCGCACTTCGGTGCGTTTGAGGTTCAGTTCGGCGGCTTCCAGCTGTGCCTGGGCGTGCTGGTAATCGGCCAGGGCCGAGTCGGCGATGTTGGTGGCGTCGTCGCGGTTTTCCCTGGAGATCACCAGGTTGTCGAGGTCGGCGCGGCGATGGGCGTTGACCTTGCGCATCTCCCACGTGGCTTTGCGCGAGGCCACCAGTGACTGCGCCTGTTTCACCGCGATGCGGTAATGCTCGGGGTCGATGCGCATCAGCAAATCGCCCTTTTTCACTAACTGGTTGTCGCGCACCGGCACATCCACCACTTCACCGGTAACGTCGGCGGCGACGTTGATGATGTCGGCGCGCACCCGGCCGTCGCGGGTCCAGGGTGTGTTCATGTAATGCACCCACAGGGTCCGGCCGATCCACAGGGCAAGGGCCAACACCAGCAGGGTCGCGAGCAGGCTGAAAAGCTTTTTCATCAGGGCATTCTCAGTGGTAGAGAGTCAACGGTAAACAGTCAGCGCAAGAGCGCCGAACAGACAAGTAAACAGACTCAGACGCAATAGCGCCGGGTGCCAGAAGAAGCGGTACAGATCGAACCCGGAGAGGAACCGATCCAGCGCCCAGGCCAGCGCCGCAGCAATGAAAAACATCAAGGTCATGGTCGGCATGTACACGCCGTGGAAGGCGATTTCACGAGGCATGTTCAAGTCCTTGGGGCTTGGTGATGGCACTCGCTTTTATGTAGCCGGCGAGTGGCGATTGCGGGTCAAGCAGCGAGGTGCGGATGAAGTGCAGGTAGCTTTTCACCCGACGCAATGCAGAGGTATCGAAGTGCGGCGCGAAGGGCTCATCGGTGGCCTGCACGCGGCTGATCGCGTGGTCGACCGCGGCCAGGGCACGCTCCAGATTGCTCGGGCCGGGTTGCAGAAACAGTCGCACCAGCGAACGCCCCATCGCCCGGATTGACTGGCGCCACGGTTGGGATTCGGCATAGGCCGGATGCACCGGCAGAATCGCCTGTTCCTTGCGCAACTCGATGATCGCGTGGCCGACTTCCAGCACCACGAACATCCAGCGCAATAAGTCCCGTTGCACTTGCGGCTGTCCCGCTGCGAGGCCATAGGCCTGATGCAAAAGATCGCGGGTACGACTTTCGAAACTCGACGCCAAACCTTTGAGTTTGCCACTGATGGCGTACACCACTTGCTCGCGCAAATCCTGCTCCAGGCGCCGCCATAACCAGCGACTGTTGGGCGGCAAAATGATCGCCCCGGCCGCCGCGCACACCAGCATGCCCATGATCATGGCGATGTAATCGTTGATGAAGGCGTAAGGGTTGTAAACCGTGAGGTTGTCCGGCACCGAACCGGTGCTGAAGAAGATCAGCAACCCCAGGCCAACCCCGGCGTATTGCGGCCGTGACGTCAGGAACGCCCCGATCACGATCACCGGCGCGAGCATCACGCAGAGCAAGGGAAACCCGTCGATCCAGGGGAAGATGAAAAACATTTCGACGAAGCCGATCAGCGCCCCGAGCAACGTCCCGCAAGCCATCTGAAACGCCATCCGTTTGGGGTTCGGTGTCGCCGCTGAAAGGCCGACGGTGGCGGCGGCGATCAGGGTCATGGTCGCCCCGCTCGGCCACGCGGTGGCCACCCAATAACTGCCGAGCACCACGAGAATGAATGCTGCGCGAAGGCCCGATGCCGCCGAGGCCAGCCAGTTGGTTTGCGGGGTGAAGGGCTCGTCCCAACGTTCCCGTTCGTGGCTGTGATCGGCCAGCGATGCGTGGGTCTGTGCATAACTGTGCAGGTCGTCGACATAGCGATAAAGCAGCTCGTAGGCGGTGTGAAAATCCAGCTGCTCGGCGTCGCTCGGATCACTCTCCTGAAAGGTCGCCCGCAGGCTGCGGACTCGCGCTGGCAAGTTTTCCTTATAGGTCGCCAAAGCGCTGGCCAGGCGTGCAGCGTCGGGGCTGGTCAAGGCGCGACCGCTGAAGCCGTCGAGCACTTCGGCCAGGTCCTGCAACCCCGGTTTGATCGCCGCGACAACGTGATCGGTGCCGCCGCTGCGCAAGCGTTCGAGCAACTGATGCAACGCATTGAAGCGCGTAGTAATACCCATGAACTCGCTGTTCAAGCGACTGAGCCGCCCGTTGCGCCGACGCATGTGCGGGTCTTCGAACACTGTGACGCTGCGCAGTCCTTCCAGACCTACCGCCTCGGCGATAAACCGCACGTTGTTCGCTTCAAATGCCTCGCGCCGGCTGCGACCGCGCAAGCCATCGGTGACGAACAAGGCAAACACGCCGAAGCGCTGATACAAAGCATTGCGCATCGCGGCACTGGCGGTTTGCGGCAGGATCGCGGCGCTCACCAGCGTCGAGCAGAGAATCCCCAGGGAGATTTCCAGCACTCGCCAGACTGCTGCCATGAACGCGCCGTCGGGATGAGCCAATGCAGGCAGTCCGATCATCGCCGCCGTATAACCGGCGAGCACAAATCCGTAGGCGCGGAAGTTGCGATAACGCGCCGCGCCGGCCGAGCAGAGGCCGACCCAGATCGCCAGCGAGCCGAGGAACAGTTCGGTGTTCTGCGCAAACAGGGCAATCAACGCGACCATCACCGCCGACCCGGCCAACGTGCCGAGGAAGCGATAGAAACTCTTGGCGAAAACCTGGCCGCTTTGCGGTTGCATGACGATGAATACGGTGATCATCGCGGTGCGCGGTTGTGGCAACTCAAGGCGCATGGCCAGCCACAGGGTCAGGAACGCGGCGAACAGCACCTTGAAAATGTACACCCAGGTCACGCCGTCGCTGCGTGCCCAGTCGAAGAAACCCCGGCGCCATTCAAGGGAATACAGCCAGCGCAAAGGTGCGGGCAAGGGAGTCATGGGATTTTGCTCAATGAAATTCAGTCAGGTCGCAGAACCTGTGGGAGCGAGCCTGCTCGCGATGGCGATTTCACATTCAACATTGATGTCGACTGACACACCGCTATCGCGAGCAGGCTCGCTCCCACAGGTTTTGTGTTCAACGCAAAAGAACCGGGGTTTTCGGGGGTTGGGTTTTCTCGGCATTCGGGACGTCGTTGCCAGCGCCGAGGCCTCCGCCCAAAGCAGTCACCAATTCCGCATGAGCGCTCAACCGTGCAGCCTGAACCTGCTGTTGCACTTGTTGCTGCTTGAACAACAAAGTCTGCGCATTGAGCACGTTGAGATAATCGGTGAGCCCGCGCTGATAGGCGATCATCGCGATGTCGTAGGTTTTCTGCGCCGTGGCCACCGACTCGGCGGCGAAGGCCTGTTGCTTGTCCATCGACTCGCGGCGAATCAGCTGGTCGGAGATGTTCTTCAGCGCATTGACCAGCGTCTGGTTGTACCTGGCCACCGCGATGTCATAACCCGCCGAGGCCTCGCCCAACTCCGCACGCAAGCGGCCACCGTCGAAGATCGGCAACGAAATCGCCGGACCAACGCTGTAGTTGAGCTTCTTGCCAGTCAAAAACTCCAGCGCACCACCGCCGGTGGCCATGTAGCCGAGACTGCCGACCAGATCGACGTTGGGGTAGAAGCCCGCGTGAGCGACATCGATGCCCCGCGCCTGCGCCGCCACTTGCCAGCGACTGGCAACCACGTCCGGGCGTTGACCGAGCAATTGCGCCGGCAAGGAGGACGGCAGTTTCAATGCCTCGCCCAACGACAGTGTCGGCCGTTGCAACTGCGCGCCCTCCCCCGGTCCCTTACCGGCCAACGCGGCGAGTTGGTTGCGGCTTAGGGCAATTTCCTCGTCCAGGGCATCGATTTGCCGATGGGTTTCCGGCAAGGGTGTTTCGGCCTGGCTGACTTCGAAATGGGTGCCAATACCGCCGTCCAGACGTTTCTGTGCCAGGTCGAGAATTTGCTGTTGCTGCTTCAAGGTCGCGGCGACGATGTCCCGTTGCGCGTAATGCAACGAGAGCTCGATGTAGGCGCGCACGATGTTGTTCTGCAATTCGAGCTGGGCCTGCCGTGCTTCGGCGGCGCCCATGTGAGCCATGTCCACGGCGCGTTCGGTGGCGTTGCTTTCGCGTCCCCAGAGGTCGAGGGCATAGCTGAAACCCAGCGCGGCGTTGTTGTCCCAAGTTGTGGTGTTGGCCAACTCGCCGGGGCCGTAGAACTGATCGGTGGGCCAGTTGTGGCGCTTGAGGGTGGATTGGCCATTGATCTGCAACGACTCGGCGGACTCGGCAATGCCGGCCATGGACCGAGCCTGACGCACTCGCGCGGCGGCCATGGCCATGCTCGGGCTGCCTTGCAGGGCGAGGTCGATCCAGCGGTTCAATTGCGGGTCGCCGTAGGCTTGCCACCATTGAGCGGTGGGCCAATGAGCGTCTTGCTCGGCGCTCTGAATGGCATCGTCGGTGGCCAATGCATTGGCCTCCAGTGCCTTGTCTTGCGGGGCAATACCTGCGGTGCCGATGCAGCCGCTGATTGCCAGGGTTAAAGCCAAAACACTGAGCGTCTTGAGCGCTCTGTTGATGCGACGCGGCACTGCTGCGATTTCCTGAGGTGGGAAGAGGTACGGAAAACGTGTGGGAACGGCTTTTTGTGGCGAGGGGGCTTGCCCCCGTTCGGCTGCGCAGCAGTCGTAAACCGGTTACTGCAATTCTGATTGAAGATCGCGGTGACCGGTTTTCAGGGTCGCTTCGCAACCCAACGGGGACAAGCCCCCTCGCCACACAAGCCCATGCCTACAGGGCGCAATTCTAGGGGTGGGCCTTGTTGGCGATAAGCCGGGATTCTTGTGAATCTTTGTTACCGTTAACGCGATAATCCCTTGGTCGCACCTTTAGTCGTCTGTAAAGAATCAGCAACTTCGTGTCACAATTTGCCATTCGCCAAGAGAGCACCCCATGGACACTTTGCAAAACATGCGCGCCTTCAGTTACGTGGCCGAGGCCGGGAGCTTCACCGCCGCCGCCGTGCAACTCGACACCACCACGGCCAACGTCTCGCGCGCGGTCTCCAACCTGGAAGCCCACCTGCAAACCCGCCTGCTCAACCGCACCACCCGCCGCATCGCCCTGACCGAGGCCGGCAAGCGCTACTTATTGCGTTGCGAGCAGATCCTGGCCTACGTCGAAGAAGCCGAAGCCGAGGCCAGCGACGCCCACGCGCGCCCGGCCGGGCAACTCAAGGTGCATACCATGACCGGCATCGGTCAGCACTTCGTGATCGACGCCATCGCCCGCTACCGCAAAACCCACCCGGACGTGACCTTCGACCTGACCATGGCCAACCGCGTGCCGGATCTGCTCGACGAGGGCTACGACGTGTCCATCGTGCTCGCCAGCGAACTGCCCGACTCGGGCTTCGTCTCCCAGCGTTTGGGCATCACCTACAGCATCGTTTGCGCGTCGCCCGCCTATGTAAAAGCCAACGGCTGCGCGCACAAACCCAGCGATTTGCTCAACCACGCCTGCCTGCGCCTGGTGAGCCCGGTCATCCCGCTGGAGAAATGGACCTTCGATGGCCCCGATGGCCAGGAAATGGTCACCATCAACAGCTCACCGTTTTTGGTGAACTCCGCTGATGCGATGAAGACTGCAATCACCAGCGGCATGGGGGTTGGCGTTTTACCGGTGTACGCGGCGATTGAAGGGCTGCGCAACGGCACGTTGGTGCGGGTGATGCCGAACTATCGTTCACAGGAATTGAATCTGTATGCGATCTACCCGTCGCGGCAGTATCTGGATGCGAAGATCAAGACCTGGGTCGAATACTTGCGTGGGTCGTTGCCGGAGATATTGGCGGCGCATCAGGCGGAATTGGCGGCGTATGAGTTGAGTGGGAGTTTGGGTGGGGTTCGGTTGGCGAATTGAGGTGTGTGGACTGCGGGTTAGCCCAGCAGTCCAGCGTACGTTCCGCAGAGCCAATACGCACAAAGGCCAACAATTGAATAGGCAAACATCAGATTGGGAATGACGACCCAGCGTCGTAGGTGTAAAGGAAAGTGCTTTATTTCATCGATACAATGCGGGTCGCTTTTCAGCAGGAATGCATCATCCTCACGAAGCATGGTCGAGAGATGAGTCAAGCGGTAATGACGCCCGTACAGACCATCCCCCATGACCCGACGGTTGCGACCAACGAAGTAAGAGTCGTTGAGGTGAAATTCGAGTTCTTCGAGTTTAAAAAAACAGATGTACACACGCAGCAGCGAAACGATAGAAACCAGGGCGAAAAAGCCGATCAGGATGGCTGTGTAGAGTAGTTTCAGGTCACTCATCGGGTTTGAAATTGTCGTACGCAAAGACACAAAACCACTCCAAAGCAACAGTAGTCCAGCGCTGACGACCGCAATCCGCATCATTTTTTTTGGAGTTTCAGCCCATTTTCTCAGACGCGCCGGCAAGATTTCAGCCTCCATAAACGCATACGGGTCCAACATCTGATGTTGATAGAAACTGCCCGTTAAAGCGCCAATCAACCTAAGTCTGTTCATCCGTCCAAACGGGCCGTCACCCGCCGTGTTTCGATTGATACTCACCAAATGAGACGCGTTGAAGTGACCTTCAATTTGGTCGAGTTTGAAGTAGGCGCCCAATAATAAGAGGGTCTGACTGAGCAAAATCATCAGAAAAACAAGTACCCAACCAATCAAATGCACATTCTCAGCGCCACTCATGGTTGTGTGAGCTCATATATTTTTTCACCTATTTCTCCGCCAATTTCTGAGCCTTTGGTTCCCGTCGCACTGGCGACAGCACCCGACACCAGCAGCGCACAAACGATTCCACCAACACCCAATGTCTCCACACCTATTGCCGCGCACACTCCATATTTCAGTGCGCTACTCGCTACATATCCGGCGGCAACACCTCCGCTAATACTTCCTGCCAACTTGCCTCCCTCTACGAATCTAGCTTGGGAGCATTCATCCTTGCTTCCACTGCGACAGGCTTCATCAACTCTCATCGCCGCCGCCCCCATCGCCAATCCAATACCAACATAGCCTCCTGCCTTCAAGTACTTCACCGCTCTGGATACGCCCTGAATATTCGTTGCATAGCCCGGCAGTTGGGTAGGGGCGCCAGCCTTGTTCCAATGGTGAATTGTTCTGCGAGTAGAAAGACCCAATGCTCGTTTAAGCCTGGGATGATCAGGAATGCCTGTGCCTTTACGTACCAGCGGGCCAAGGCTGGCATTGATCTTTGCCATCATCCGTTTGCGATGGGTAAAGAAATCCCTCGATCGCAAGTGGCCGTGCTGACGGTATTGTTGCTGATGCAGTTTCTCCAACTCGATGAGCGTACCTTTGAGGTTTTCCAGGTGTTGGCCGACCATGAAGGACGCCACACCCAACGACCCTGCCGACACCTCCAAAAACGGCTCAATCACTTCATGATTTTCGACCATGAACGAAGCCTCTTCTTCGCTCAGGTCCTTAAGCGCTTCGTTGACCTTCTGCGCCGCGATCATCATTTGCGCCTCTTCGCGGCGGCACATGTAATGCCGTGAATCGCTGAAAATCACCATTTGCCCCGGTTTCACCCGATCACCGAGATGGCGATTGAGCGAGCGGAATTCTCGGCGCAGCGCATCGCTTGGCGGGTTTTCGTACAGTGAGCGCTCAAGGGCTTCGAGGGTCATGGGCTGCTGAATGATGTAGAAGCCCGACTCCACGGGTTTGGGCAGAGCAAAGGCGTGTTCTTCGACCAGATGCTGCGCTGGTGGCGGCTCAGGTTTGGGTTTGAAGGCATTCCATGAAGCACCGCCGTTATCGGGATCGATGCGGGGCGTCACCATGACCCAATCGCCGTTGCTAACAGCATTGATGAGTTTCTGCTGGTTGGCGGCCTGCATGTAGTTGGAGCGGTTGGCGCCGATCGCGCCAAGCAGATCGTCGAAGCCTTGCAGGTCGTAAGGATAGTTCAGGGCCTGGCGCAGGTCGGCGACGGCTTGATGGCTGTCTAGCACCTGGCCGTGTTGGCCGGCGAGTTGGTTTTTGGGGATGAGTCTGGTCACGCTCGTGTCCCGTTCCTTGGAAATGGGAGACTTTGGCGAGTGGACTCAAGGGGGGATGCCGGGCGATTCGCCTTTGCGTGTAGGGGAAGTCCGAGTTTTCATGATGGCGACACTGTCGGCGCTGCCGAAGGGCTGGGATCTTTTGATCTTTACGTCATTGATAGCGCCGGAAGATCAAAAGATCGCAGCCTTCGGCAGCTCCTACAGACGGGGTGATTTTTGAGGATGTTTCCCACAGGTTTTGACGGTTGTTGCTTCGGAAACGAAGTGGGTAGGCTTTGTGGGTCGCTACCAAATCAGCGATCAGGTCTGGAAAACCTGGCGAACACTTACCAAACCCCATGGCATACTGCGGCGCTTTTTTCTGCACGCAATTCCTTGTTATGGCGGCTGTGCGCGGGAGACCTTCGGGTCTGCCGGGTTTGGTGGATGTTCCGGTTTTTCCAGTCCGCGCGCAGCTGCCACCCTTTCGTCTGGAAAACGAAAGATGGCAGTTCCACTTCATCTGCCAATGAGTAACTTCCGCATGATCAAAGAAACACCAAATCCTCCTGAAACCGACGACGTTTCCCCCTACGAATCCCTCGATTCAAAAAAACTCCACGATGCCGCTAACCGCGCGCTCGATCACTACCTCAATCCAGCCGCTCTCAAATCCCCCGTGGCTCGCAAGCCAAGCACGATGTATATGGTTGCGCCGGATATCAAAGACGAAGACCTGTTGGCCCACACCTGTGAATCGTTGGCCCAGGCCAGTGTGATGGCGAGTGATTTTGCGGGGTATCTGGAAGGCCCGCATCGGAATACGGCCATGGCGATTCAGCAAATCGTCATGCTGGCCGAGCTGGCGGTAAACCGGATGCTAGATAATCTCAACGTACCAAAACCCGCGCCACACAGCTGATCCCCCTGTGGGAGCGGGCTTGCTCGCGAATGCGGACGCCCAGTCGACAAAGATGTTGCCTGACATATCGCTTTCGCGAGCAAGCCCGCTCCCACAATTGGACGGCGCACACCCGCAGGTACTCGCACCCAACCCGCGAAGAATGTTAGCGTGCTTGGCATTCTCCAAGCCCGACGAGCCGCCTCCAATGAAAAAAACCGTCCTCGCCTTCAGCCGTATCACCCCACCGATGATCGAACGTCTGCAACAAGACTTCGACGTGATCGTGCCGAACCCGAAAAACGGCGACATCAATGCCCAATTCAATGAAGCCCTGCCCCACGCCCACGGCCTGATCGGCGTCGGCCGCAAACTCGGTCGCGCGCAACTGGAAAACGCCAGCAAACTGGAAGTGGTCTCCAGCGTCTCGGTCGGCTACGACAATTACGACCTCGCCTACTTCAACGAACGCGGGATCATGCTCACCAACACCCCCGACGTCCTCACCGAAAGCACCGCCGACCTGGCCTTTGCCTTGCTTATGAGCAGCGCCCGCCGCGTTGCCGAGCTGGACGCCTGGACCAAGGCCGGCCAATGGCAAGCCACCGTCGGTGCGCCGCTGTTCGGTAGCGATGTGCATGGCAAAACCTTAGGGATTGTCGGCATGGGCAACATCGGCGCGGCCATCGCCCGTCGCGGTCGGCTGGGCTTCAACATGCCGATTATCTACAGCGGCAACAGCCGCAAGACCGAACTGGAACAGGAGCTCGGTGCGCAGTTTCGCAGCCTCGACCAGTTGCTGGCCGAAGCCGATTTCGTCTGCCTGGTGGTGCCGCTCAGCGATAAAACCAGGCACCTGATCAGCCACCGTGAACTGGCGCTGATGAAACCGAGCGCCATTCTGGTGAACATCGCCCGCGGCCCCGTAGTGGACGAACCGGCGCTGATCGAAGCGCTGCAAAACAACCGGATTCGCGGCGCCGGGCTGGACGTCTACGAGAAAGAACCGCTGGCCGAGTCGCCGTTGTTCCAACTGAAAAACGCCGTGACATTGCCGCACATTGGCTCGGCGACCCACGAAACCCGTGAAGCCATGGCCAACCGTGCCTTGGCCAACTTGCGCAGTGCCTTGTTGGGTGAGCGACCGCAAGATCTGGTGAACCCGCAAGTGTGGAAAGGCTGACTTAAAAAGGGCAGGCGTTTCAATCGCCTGCCCGCTCACTACATACTTTGAAATTCAGTCCGTCGTCATAAAAAAGATACACACGATAGACTCTCCATTACTTACCCGTCCTCAGGGAACTTTAGCTATGGAGAGCAACTACCTTGATCCCGCCAACAACCGACCAACTCATCAGATACAGCAAAATAATATTGATGGCCTATTTCAGTTTTTTTGGCCTGCTGGTGATGTACAGTAACTTTACCGACTATGCATCCAATTATGAATATGTCGGTCATGTCCTAAGCATGGACACCACTCGAGAAAAATCAAACCTGAGTTACCGGGCAATTACGTCACCCATACTCCATCACCGGATCTACTGGATCATTATCACCCTGGAAGTTACTTATACCGTTTTCTGCCTACTGGGCACTTATCATCTTTACCGAAATAGGTATGCTTCTCCCAAGGACTTTCACGAAGCAAAAAAGTTTGCGATCATCGGACTATTAGTCGCCATGTTTATCTATTACGTCTGCCTCCAAGTCATCGGCGTCGAATGGTTCAACATGGATGAGTCACACACCTGGAACGCCAAGGACTGGGCCCGCCACATTGTCGATTTTATAGTGCCGTTACTGATTTATGTGGCCATCAGGATCGAGCGCTGAGCGTTCAGCGCTCGATCAACAGCGAACCTCACGCCAACTTGCCGCGCCCCTGCACCATCAACGCCTTGGGTTTACGGAACACCAGCACATTCCCCAACATCACCAGCACCAACCCCACCAGCGCCGGCGCAGTCCATTGATAGCCTTCGACAAACGCCGACACATTCAGCGCCACCACCGGAAAGAGTACGGTGCAGTACGCTGCCCGCTCCGGGCCCATGCGCCCGACCAGCGTCAGGTAGGCGGTGAAGCCGATCACCGAGCCCGGAATCACCAGGTACAGCAACGACCCGATGTAGCGGGCATTCCATTCCATGTCGAACGGGATGCCTTTGACCAGACACCACACCGTCAACATCGCCGCGCCGTAAGCCATGCCCCAGGCATTGGTGGTCAGGGGTTTCAGGCCGGCCTTCTGTTGCAGACTCGACAGCATGTTGCCGGCCGAGAAGCATAAGGTTCCGAGCAGCGCCAAGCCCAACCCGAGCATGGTTTCAGGGCTGGCGGTATGACCGGCCAGCTCTGGCCAGAACAACAGGCCCAACCCGAGCAAACCCAGAGCACCGCCCATCAGTACATTGCGAGCGATTTTCTGACCGAAAAACACCCGTGCGTTGAAGGCATTCCAGAGGGTCGCGGTGGAAAACACCACGGCGACCAGACCGCTGGGAATCCATTGGCTGGCGGTAAGAAAGCACATGAAATTGATGCAGAACAGGCACAAGCCCTGCGCCAGGCAGATCAGATGCCCGCGACGGTTCATCACTTGCAGACGGCGGCTGAGCAGCAACATCACGAACAACACCAATGCGGCAAGGCCGAAGCGATAAACGATCGACACCGGAATCGCCACCACGCCCAGTTGCCATTTCAAGGCAATCCAGGTGGTGCCCCAGATCAGCACGGTCAGTAGATACAACGAAATGTTCATGGTGAAGACTCCTGAATAGGCCTTCAGTGTCCGGCGCGAAACCCTTCTGCACTTGCATAAACTTGCGCTTTTGTCGGCCGGCGGGCTGGCAGGCCAACCTCTACGGAGTAGGATGCAAGGCGTTGGAGAGAACCAATCATGGCCGCACTGGAATCCTTGCAAGTCTTTCAAGCGCTTAACCGCTCGCCCAATGCTCGTCTGGAGCACAGCGCCGAGCTCGGTGACGGCATGGCCGCAGCTTTGTGGAACAACCACCATGATGCCCAGGACTACGAAGCGCCGAGCCATCACACCTTGTCTTGCTACATCGCCGGCGGCACCGGCACCTTTCGCCGCGACCAGCCCGGTACCAAGGGCGGCCCGGACAAGCTGTGCATCCTGCCGGCCGACCATCAGTCGGGCTGGGTGATCAATGGCGATATTCGCTTGGCCCACCTGTATTTCAGCCCCGAACAATTTGCCCTTGGCTGCGTCACGCTGCTGGATCGCGAACCACGGGAATTGCAGTTGCGCGAGCGCACGTTCCTCGAAGACCCGCCGCAAGCCCGGCGCTTTCGGCAGTTGATCGCCCTCAACTGGGATGAGCCGGGCGAACGCCTGCTCACCAGCAGCCTGGCCCACGAAATGCTCAGCCATGCCCTGCTCAGCCAGGTCGGTGTGCGTGAGGGCTTGCGCCTCAAGGGTGGGTTGGCGGCGCATCAGCGGCGGCAGTTGGTGGAGTTCATCGACCATCAAATGGCCGAAGCCATCAGCCTTGGGCAATTGGCGGGGTTATGTGCGCTGTCGGAATACCACTTTGCGCGAATGTTTCGTGTGAGCTTCGGTTTGCCGCCGCATCAGTATGTGTTGGCTCGGCGACTGAGCCGCGCGCGGGAATTGTTGCGCACAACGTCGCAGCCGTTGGGGGATATTGCGTTGGCCTGTGGGTTTGCCAGTGCGAGCCATTTCACCAATCGTTTTCGCCAGGCACTGGGTGGTACGCCTGGGGAGTATCGGCAGGCGTTTTTGCGGTAGCGCTGCAATCCAGTGGATTTTCGGCGCCTGTGCGGCCGCCTTCGCGAGCAAGCCCGCTCCCACAGGTGACCGAGTTCTTTCAGAGGAATTCGGTCGAATGTGGGAGCGGGCTTGCTCGCGAAGAACGATGACACGGTCTCCAGATCAGAGAAACCGGCGAGGAGCCGATTGCCGGATGCAGGCCCCGCCCCTACAATGCGAACAATTCTTGTTCTCTAACGTATCAAAATGCGTCTGGAGCGGTTCCGTTGTCGTCAGCCACTACCGTCGAAGTCCTTTATCACGCCCATCACAACTGGCTCACCGGTTGGCTGCGGCGCAAACTCGGCTGCCCTGACAGCGCCGCGGACCTGGCCCAAGACACGTTCATGCGAGTGCTGGCGGCACGGGAAACGCCCCAGATCATCGAGCCGCGGGCATTTCTCACCACCATCGCCAAGCGCGTGCTATTCAATCATTACCGCCGTCAGGATCTGGAGCGCGCCTACCTCGATGCGCTGGCGCAGATGCCGGAAATCGTCGCGCCGTCGGAGGAGGATCGGGCGATCATCCTGCAAACGCTGATGGAACTCGACCAGTTGCTCGACGGTTTGCCGCGCCTGGTCAAGCGCGCCTTTTTGCTGGCTCAGCTCGATGGTTTGACTTATCCACAGATCGCCACCGAACTCGGCATTTCCATTGCCACCGTCAAACGGCACCTGAACAAAGCGGCGATGCGCTGCTACTTCGCACGATGAACAGCCCTGCGGATTTCTCCTCTCAAGTGGCTGAGCAGGCCGTACGCTGGTGGATGGCAATCCAGCAAGGGCCGTTGAACCCGCGCCAGCAAGTCGCCTGGCAGCAATGGCTCGATGCTCACAGCGAACATCGACGGGCCTGGGAACATATTCAGCGAGTCAATCAACGCTTGCGCGGTTTGTCTTCACCGCTGGCCCATGCCGCCCTCAACGCACCGAAATCCTCCGGCCGTCGTCAGGCGTTGAAGCTGTTGCTGATTCTCGGCGCGGGTTCGGCGGTCACTTGGGGCATGCGCGAGCACACTCCGCTGACGCCGTTGCTGGCCGACTACCGCAGCCCGATCGGCCAGCGACGTAAAGTGCCGCTCGGCGATGGCAGCCAAGTGCAGCTCAATACCGCCAGTTCGGTCGATGTGCGAGTCGACGGCCAGCAACGGCTGATCCGCTTGCTCGAAGGCGAGATGCTGCTGACCGCCACCCAAGCGTTTCAAGTACAGACCGCACAAGGCCTGTTGAAAACCCAAGGTGGGCGGCTGAATGTGCGGCAGTTTGCCGATCACACTCAGGTGGCGGTGTTCGAAGGCAGCGTCGAATTGACGCCCGATGGCGGCGCACCGCTGATGCTGCAAACCGCCCGGCAGTTGAGATTCGGCGTACGCGGCATCGGCGCTCCCCTGCCACTGGACGCCAACAGCGGCGCCTGGGCCGACGGCATGCTGGTGGCCGCGCATATGCGCCTGGGGGATTTTCTCGATGAACTCGGTCGCTATCGCCGGGGGCAGCTTAATTGCGCGGCGAATGTTGCCCACCTGCTGATCTCCGGGACTTATCCACTGGACGACAGCGAGCGGATTCTTGATCTGCTGGAAATCAGTTTACCGGTGAAGGTGAGGCGTTTTACCCGGTATTGGGTGACGGTTGAGGCGCGCGCGTAAATGATCGTTCCCATGCTCTGCGTGGGAACGATCTTCAAAAAGATGAGCCGTTTTTCAGATCTGGCGTGACAGAGAAGGAAAGCCCCCTTGATTCAACCTTCTCAGGATCGCCTTTCATGCAACCCATCCGCGTCACACCGCTAACCCGCACCTTGCGCCAACTCTTGCTGGGCGCCAGCCTGAGCTTCGGCGCTCTGCCCCTGGCGCATGCCGCTGACGCCAAGCCGTACCACATCGCGCCGTCCTCGCTGGAGAACGCCCTCAACCAGTTTGGCCGTGAAGCCGGCGTGCTGATCTCCTTTGGCTCGCAAGTCACCCGCGGTGTGCAAAGTCGCGGCCTGGAAGGCAACTACACCCCTTCCCAGGGCTTGAACGCGTTGCTCGAAGGTACCGGCCTGCAAGCCCGCGCCGAGGGCGACAATGCTTTCAGTCTGCAACCGGCGGGTGATGCGGCGCTAGAGTTGGACACCTCGAAAGTGGTCGGCGACTGGCTCGGCGATGCGGCGCAAACCAACGTCTTCGAACATCCCGGCGCTCGCGACGTGATCCGGCGCGAAGAATTCGAACGCCAGGGCGCGACTCAGGCCAAGGATGTGCTCAATCGCATTCCGGGGGTCAACGCGCCAGACAACAACGGCACCGGCAGCCATGACATGGCACTGAACTTCGGCATTCGCGGGCTCAACCCTCGGCTGGCTTCGCGCTCCACGGTATTGATGGACGGCATTCCGGTGCCCTTCGCACCTTATGGTCAGCCGCAGCTTTCGTTCGCGCCGATCAGCATGGGCAACATGGACGCGGTCGACGTGGTGCGCGGCGGCGGTGCGGTGCGCTACGGGCCGCAGAACGTCGGCGGTGTGGTCAACTTCGTGACTCGCGCCATTCCCGATGAACCGACGGTCAAGGGCGGCTTCCAGACCGAAACCAGTCCATCATCCAGCCATGATGGCTTCAAAACCACCGGCAATTTGCTGGCCGGCGGCACGGCCGATAACGGTCTGGGCGGCGCGATTCTGTACTCGGGCACCCGTGGTGGCGACTGGCGCGAACACAGCGACACCGAAATCGACGACCTGATCCTCAAGGGCAAGTACCAGCTCGACGAGGCCAACAGCTTCAACGCCATGGCCCAATACTACGAAGGCAAGGCGGACATGCCCGGCGGGCTGAACGTCGCCGATTACGACGCTGACCCGTACCAGTCGACCCGCCCGAAAGATCAGTTCTGGGGCCGCCGCACGATGTTCAATTTCGGCTATCGCTATCAGGAAGATCGCCGCGAGTTCACCGCCAATACCTTCTTTACCAAAACCCTGCGCAGCGGTTATCTGGACCAGGGCACGTTCCTCTCGCTGTCGCCACGCGAGTATTGGGTACGTGGCCTGGAAACCCGTTTCGCCCAAGGCTTCGACCTCGGCCAAACCAGCCATGAAGTCGGCGTCGGCTATCGCTACATCAACGAGGCCGGCCACGAACTGCGCTACCGCACGCCGATCGCCAGCAACGAACTCCCGACCACCAACAGCCGCAACGACCGCGATACGCGGGGTGGCACCGAGGCCAATGCGTTCTTCGTCGATGACCGGATCGACATCGGCAAGTGGACGATCACGCCTGGCATCCGCTACGAGATGATCGAGTCGCAGCAGACCAACAACCTGACCAACGTGAAATACAAAGGCGACTACAACACCGCCCTGCCGGCGTTGAACGTGCTCTATCACCTGACCGACAGCTGGAACCTCTACGCCAATACCGAAGGTTCATTTGGCAGCGTGCAGTACAGCCAGATGCCTAACCGTGTGACCAGCGGCGAAGTCAAACCGGAGAAGGCGCGCACCTGGGAGCTGGGTACCCGCTACGACAATGGCGCGTTGCGTGCCGAGATTGGCGCATTCCTGATCAATTTCGACAATCAGTATGAAAGCAATCAAACCAATGACTCGGTGATCGCCCGTGGCGAAACCCGCCATCAAGGCATCGAAACCAGCATCAACTACGCCCTCGACGATTTGAGCCCGGCGCTGGCCGGTTTCGATGTGTACGCGACTTACGCCTATGTCGACGCGACCATCCGCGAAGACGGACCGAACAAGGGCAATCGCGTGCCGTTCTCTTCGAAACACAAAGGCACGGTCGGCGTCGGTTATACCGAAGGCGCGTGGAAACTGAACCTGGACAGCAGCTATCAGAGTGACCAGTTTGCTGACAACGCCAACACCTCGGCCGAAAACGCCGATGGCAACACCGGCAAGATTCCGGGATACATGTTATTCAGCAGCCGCGCCGCATATGACTTCGGGCCGAAACTGTCGGATCTGAATGTGGCGGTGGGGGTGAAGAACATCTTCAACCACCAGTACTTCACCCGCTCGTTCGATGACAACAACAAGGGCAAATACGTGGGTGAACCGCGGACGGTGTATGTGCAGACTTCAGTCGCGTTTTGATTCCCTGTGGCGAGGGGGCTTGCCCCCGTTCGGCTGCGTAGCACTCGCAGAACCTGCTGTCCGGTTTTTCCTGACACAACTCATTGGATGGTTTTGGGACTGCTACGCAGTCCAACGGGGGCAAGCCCCCTCGCCACAGAAGCTCCCTCGCCACAGGTTTCCATGGAACCACAGGAGCCGGCGAATACCATAAACAAGAACGGGCCTGCAATGCAGGCCCGTTTTTCAGGTGGAGAGAAAGTGGGAAGGTAAAAAGTAAATCAGGCCTCAGCCGTTTTGTGCAGCCTGTTCGTTCTCGAGAAACTCGTCTTCCAGCAGCGCATCGGCCGTAGGCCTTTCGAACGGCACCACAGCGGCACGTGGTTTGCCCCGCAGTTTGCCGAACAGATGTTCAAGCGCATGTTCGAGTTTTTCAGCCGCACCGTCGATCGCCAGTTCCAGGTTAGCGGCTTTATGGGTAACAGAAATCGGTTGATGGCCTTTTGGCCGCGCTTCCAGCTGACAGCGCATATCGTGGGGACCGGGCTTGTCGCCGTTCTCGTCCCGCAGGTGAACCTCGACGCGGGTCAGGTCCTCTTCATAACGTTCGAGCGTGCTCTCAATGGTAGTACGTACCCACTCCTCCAGTCGGATGCTGCTTTGAATATGGTTATCGCTATTGACTTGGATTTGCATAGTTCATCCCTTATTTCAGCTAGCTCGCGAGAGGCCCTTCGGCTGGCCCTTGGGCTTCATCACCGTGACCTCTTGGTTACACAATCGGTGTGTGCGCAGAACATTTCAACCCCTAAAAAAAGATAAATATTCATTCGCAAAAAAAGCCGGACAACGGGTAAAAGCGCTGTTAATGTCGGGAGTTGGGTCGCCCCTGGCTGATGCTCCAGGCTGCTGTCACATCGGCCGCTCCGCCAGCGGGTGCAGGCTACGAAATATCCCCGCTTCTTCCACCAGCCAGTCATGCACCGCGCGCACGCCCGGATGGCTCAGCGCGCCCGGTGCATAAAGCAGCACGTAACGCTTGTGATTGGGCACCGCCAGGCCAAACGGCACGATCAACGTCCCGCGCTCGAGTTCATCGTTGAGCAGCGTTCGCCGCGCAATCGCCACGCCCATCCCGGCAATCGCCGCTTCAATAGTCAGGTGATTGCGATTGAAGGTATGCCCGCGCCGCACATCCGCGCCTTCGAAGCCGATGGCGTTGAGGTAGAACTCCCATTCCGCGTATTCGTAACTGCCGCGCCAGGCGGTGATGTCGTGCAGCAACGGAAAATGCACCAGGTCTGCCGGGCCGTGCAGCGGCGGCCTTGCGCGCAAAAGGCTTGGGGCGCACACCGGAAAGATCTGCTCATCCAACAAGGTTGTGGATAACAATCCCGGATAACTGCCGTCATTGAGGTCGATGGCCAAATCGAAGTCGCCCTCATGCAATGGCACGCTGCTGTCTTCTGCCACCAGCCGCAATTGAATGTCCGGAAAACGCTGTTGCAAACGCGGCAACCTGGGGGTCAACCACTTGCTCAGGAACGATGGAATCGAGCGCAATCGCAAAATCCCGGTGATCATTCCCGCATCCAGTCGTCGCAATTCCGCATCGATGCTGCCGTAGGCTTCGTTGACGGTGATAGCCAATCGCTGGCCTTCAGCGCTCAACTCCACACCCCGGGCGCGACGATGAAACAGGCGAAAACCTAGCCGCTCTTCCAGTTGGCGAATTTGCTGACTGACCGCCCCCGGCGTGATGTGCAGCTCTTCGGCGCAACGGGTGAAGGACAAGTGCCGCGCGGCACACGAAAACACGTGCAGCCAGACGTAGGTCTGGGCGTGCAATTGGCGACTCATCGTTTAGTCCTGCTAAAGGCTGTCTTAGGAAGTTTCGTTGGTCACGTAGGACCGAGGTTGGCAGTATCGCCCACCTTGCGCTTGGCCTACAAAAATGGCGGCGATTTCTCTTCCATTGCTTGTATAGGCTTTAGCATGGCTATCAGTGTTTTCGATCTCTTCAAAGTCGGCATCGGTCCGTCCAGCTCCCATACCGTCGGCCCGATGCGCGCCGCCGCAACCTTCGCCCAGGCACTGATTGACCAACATTTACTGGCCGACGTACGGCGGGTAAAAATCCGCCTCTACGGCTCCCTTTCGGCCACTGGCGTCGGTCACGCCACCGACCGTGCCTGCGTCATGGGCCTGATGGGCGAATGGCCAGACAGCATTGATCCGAACTCAATCGACAGCCGAATCCAAACCTTGCGTGAAACCGGCGAACTGAGTCTGGCCGGCAAATCGGCCATTGCCTTCAACTGGCAGCGCGATCTCCTGCTGCTGGACGAGAGCTTGCCCTACCACCCCAACGCGATGTCTCTGACAGCCTTCGGTGAAACCGGTGAGCTGTTCGAGCAGACGTACTACTCGGTGGGTGGTGGTTTCATCATCGAAGCAGCAGAAGCCGAGTCCGGCATTGCGCCGGCCAGCAATGTGGTCCTGCCCTACGATTTCTCCAGTGCCGCCGAGTTGCTCAAGCTCTGCAACCAGCACGGTCTGCGGGTTTCCGAGCTGATGATGGCCAACGAACGGGCCTGGCGCAGCGACGCTGAGATCCGTCAGGGCTTGCTGCATATCTGGTCGGTGATGCGCGAGTGCGTCGAGCAAGGTTTGCGTCACGAAGGCATCCTGCCCGGTGGTCTGAATGTTCCGCGCCGCGCCGCGAAATTGCACCGCAGTCTGTTGGAAATCGGCAAACCGAATGTCATCAGTTCCACCCTGTCAGCCATGGAGTGGGTCAACCTGTTCGCCCTCGCCGTGAACGAAGAGAATGCGGCTGGCGGACGCATGGTGACCGCGCCTACAAACGGGGCGGCGGGGATCATTCCCGCCGTGCTGCACTACTACATGAAATTCAACCCGGACGCGTCGGACGATGACGTCGTGGCGTTCTTTTTGGGCGCTGCCGCTGTAGGCATTCTCTGCAAGAAAAACGCCTCGATCTCCGGTGCCGAAGTCGGCTGCCAGGGTGAAGTCGGCTCCGCCTGCGCCATGGCTGCCGCCGGCCTGGCCGACATACTCGGAGCGACTCCCGAGCAACTGGAAAACGCCGCCGAAATCGGCCTGGAACATAACCTCGGCCTGACCTGCGACCCCGTCGGCGGTCTGGTGCAGGTGCCGTGCATCGAGCGCAACGCAATTGCTGCCGTGAAGGCGATCAACGCCACGCAAATGGCCCTGCGCGGCGACGGCAAACACTTTATTTCCCTGGACCGGGTGATCCGCACCATGCGCGATACCGGCGCCGATATGCACGACAAATACAAAGAAACTTCACGGGGCGGCCTGGCTGTCAGCTGGGTGGAGTGCTGAGGAGCACTCCCTGACCGTCTGCAATACGTGAGCCCGAGCAAGAATAATAACGAGGCAAAAACGATGACCGATGTACGTACACCTGCTGCCGATAATCCTGCTGTAGATCTGACACACAATAGAGAAATAACCCACAAAGGCTGGAGCAAACACGACACCACCTGGATGCTTGGCCTCTATGGCACGGCGATTGGCGCCGGCACATTGTTCCTGCCGATCAACGCCGGCGTCGGTGGTTTCTGGCCGCTGTTGCTCCTGGCGGTACTGGCCTTTCCGATGACCTTCTTCGCCCACCGTGGCCTGACGCGCTTCGTGTTGTCCGGGCGTTCCGGGGACATCACCGAAGTGGTGGAAGAACACTTCGGTATCGGCGCCGGCAAGCTGATCACGCTGCTGTATTTCTTCGCGATCTTCCCGATTCTGCTGGTGTACAGCGTGGCGCTGACCAACACCCTGAGCAGCCTCATGGAGCACCAGTTGCACATGACACCACCGCCTCGGGCGATTCTGTCGCTGGGGCTGATTCTCGGCTTGATGGCGATCGTGCGTTGCGGTCAGGGCGTCATCGTCAAATGCATGAGCGTGCTGGTTTATCCGTTCGTCGCCGCGTTGCTGCTGCTCGGCGTCAGCCTGATCCCGAACTGGAACGGCGCGTTCTTTGCCACCGCCAGTGAAGGCATGCCGCTGCCGCTGTTCTTCAAAACGTTGTGGCTGGCGATTCCGGTGATGGTGTTCTCGTTCAACCATTCGCCGATCATCTCGGCCTTCGCCGTCGATCAGAAACAGCGTTACGGCGAACAAGCCGAACGCAAAAGCAGCGGTATTCTCGCGATCGCTCACGTCATGATGGTCGTCACGGTAATGTTCTTCTGCTTCAGCTGCGTGCTGGCGTTGTCCCCGGCTGATTTGGCCGCTGCGAAGGCGCAGAACATTTCGATCCTGTCGTACCTGGCCAACCACTTCCAGACACCGGTCATCGCTTATGCCGCACCGTTGATTGCGTTGGTGGCGATCACCAAATCCTTCCTCGGCCATTACATCGGCGCCAGCGAAGGCTTTCAGGGCCTGATCGTGAAAAGTCTGCGTGGCCGTGGTCGCGTTATGTCCGCCAGTTGGCTGAACCGCATTACTGCGCTGTTCATGATCCTCAGCTGCTGGGCCGTCGCGACTTTCAATCCGAGCATCCTGGGCATGATCGAAACCCTTGGCGGGCCGATCATCGCGTGCCTGTTGTTCCTGATGCCGATGTACGCCATCCGCCGCGTGCCGGCCTTGCGCCAGTACTCGAATCAGGCCTCGAACGTGTTTGTGGTGTTGATCGGTTTGATTGCACTGTCTGCGATCATCTACTCGTTCATGCCCTGAAACGGGCAGGCAAAAAGAAGGCGGGCCACAGTGCCCGCCGTTTTTTTGCCGTATCCATTGTCCGACAGTTTTTCCGGCATGCCCCTTGCTGTATCCCCTACGCGGCACGGAAGAAAGCGCATGAACATGGAAAGCCGGTGGTCTGGTGTTGCGAACTAATCCCGATCACGGCCGTCAACAACTGCACGTTCAATCAGGCGGTGACGCATTATGGACAATCCTTTTCAGCTCATTACCGATGCCTTTGCACCGGATTATCAAGTCAACCTGAGCATTCAGGGGCTGGACGGCAGCATCATGCTGACCCTCTCCAAAAGTGGCCGCGTGGTGGCCAAACGGATGATCAGCGCCGAACAGCGCAATGATCCCAAGCGCCTCAAACGCCTGGTACAAAGCATTCAATTCGGCATCGCCATCGAACAAGGCCACAGCGCCGTGGCCATCCTCGAAGCCATGACCGACGGCGACAATCGCAACCCGCCGCCACAGGTCAAGTCCCGGCCCCGACCTTCAATGGGGCTTTAAATCTCGCCCTTCTCCACTTCGGGATGCTCGCCGGAACCCGCACCGATCTTGCGTTGCGGGTGTTCGATCTTCACCGAAGGGAACTGCGACGAGGCGTAACGCACCACCAGAATCGCAAACGCCAGCAGCAGAATCCCGCCGCACAGATAGATGATCCCCAGGTCCGGCGGATTGTGGTGCGAGACGTTGGAGATCAACAGCCGCGTCAGCGCGGTGATCGCCACATAGATCAGGAAACGCACCGGCATGTGGTTGGTCTTGAAGTAAATCCCGACCATCGCCCCCAGTTCCAGGTAGATGAACAGCAGCAAGATGTCATCGATCTTGATATGCCCCTGTTCGAGCATTCCGAGGAATTCCATTACCGCCGCCCACGCGGTCACCGCACCGATGGCGAACAGCGCCAGGTAGTGGAAGGTCTCGACGAACAGGTTGCCCAGGGACTCGGCCAGTTGGTGCACGTTCTGCCGCAGGTTCTCGGCCCAGTTGATTTTCACTTTGATTGTTCCTTAGCTCGGTTCGAGCGGATGATGCGGGTTGGACGTGACGGTTGTTCTGCATGCAGAAAAAAGGCCAGAGGCTGTTGGGTGAGATGATGGCTGCGTGACATGAGACACGTTAGTGGCGTTTGGACGGGCCCCATCGCGAGCAGGCTCGCTCCCACAAGCGATCTGCGGCGTTCACAAAACCATTGTGGGAGCGAGCCTGCTCGCGATGGGAGCAACACGGTTCACCTGACAAACCCTGAATTCGGTCTACATTAAAAAGCCACTACCCAAAGCGCAGGGATTCGCTTATCCTTTTCGCTGTATATAGATACAGTAGTCGAAACAGACAACTAATGTGAAGGCATGTGAGGTGGTGAATGGCCGTCGAAGTGGTATACCGCAGCAGCCGAGATCTGGAGCGCTTGTTCATGGATAAAGCCGAAGCTGACCGTCATGACAAAATGCTCGAACTGGCCGAATTGCTGGCTGAAGTGTTGCAAAAAGCCGTTCCGTCCCTGACCGAACAGCAAGTGGAAGAAGCCGGGATCTACATGGCGAAGAACCGTGATGTGTTCGCCAAGGCGTTCAAGAGCCAGCCGGACGCACTGTCCGAACTACTGAATGCACCCGCCGAAGCCATTGAACCTGTTAAAGCCACTGAACCTGTTGAAGTAGCTGCACCAGTTGAAGTAACGAGCGCTGAGCCGACCAAGCCAGCCAAAGCTGCCAAGACACCCAAGTAAGCAATGCCCGAATTGAATAGGCCCTGAGTCAAATGGCTCAGGGCCTTTTTCATGCCTGCGGGAAATCTAGACCTCGGGTTGTTCCAGCGCCTGGACCAACGCTTTGAAGAACCGCGCCGCCTCGCCGCCGGTGACCACGCGGTGATCGAAAGTCAGGGACAGCGGCAGGATCGGATGCACCACCACCGCGCCCTCGACCGCCACCGGTTCATCGCGGATCGCCCCGGCGGCGAGGATCGCCACTTGCGGTGGCACCACCACCGGGTTGGCGTAGCGGCCGAACAAGGTGCCGAAGTTCGACAGGGTCAGGGTCGCCCCCATCATTTCCTGTGGCGGGATCGAGCGCGCCTGCACATCGGCCCGCAGACGCATCACACCTTCTTTCAAATCCGCCGCCGTGCGCTGACCGACATCGCGTAGCACCGGCACGAACAAGCCGTCCGGCGTATCCACGGCAATGCCCAGATCGAGTCGTTCATGTTGCTTGAGCGCCAGGGTTTTGCCATCGAAGGCGCTGTTGAGCACCGGTTCTACCGCGCAGGCCGCCGCCATCGCCTTGGCCAGACGAATCAGCGGTTCTCGCGCCTGCCCCCAGCGATGCAGATCGGCATCACCGAAAATCGTCACCGGCACCACTTCGGCATGGGACCTGGCCATGTTCAGCGCCATGCTGCGTCGTACACCGCGCAGCTTCTCGCCGCCGAAGCGTTCGCGTTCCGTCTGGGCTGCGTTTTCTACGTCGCTGCGGGTGATCTGGCCGTCCTGGCCGGAGCCCGTCAAGCCGCTCAGTTCAACACCGAGTTGCCGAGCCAGTTGACGCACCGCCGGCGTGGCACGGTTCGCCAGGTGCTCACGAGTCGAAGGTGCAGCGCCGATGAAAAATGCATCCTCCTGGTTCGTGCCGCCGCCCTCAAGCCGACCGACCACAGTGCCCGCATCCGCTTCGCCTTCGTAACCGAGCAGAGGTTCGCCGACGTGAAGAATGTCGCCCTCGCCACCGAATGTTTTCGCCACCACGCCATCGTAGGGCGCGGGAATATCCACCAGCGCCTTGGCGGTTTCCACCGACACCAGCAGTTGGTCGGCTGTGACGGTATCGCCGACCTTGACGTGCCAACGGACGATTTCCGCTTCCTGCAAGCCTTCGCCCAGATCCGGCAGTTTGAAATATTTCATCGCAACCTCCTCGGCCTCAGGCGTCTGTTCAGGGGTAGTGCTGCATGACGGTGTCGCAGGCATGAAGAATGTCTTCGATGCCGGGCATGTACAGCGATTCCAGTCGATACAGCGGCGGCGGAATGTCTGGCGCGGTGACTCGCTGGATCGGTGCCTGCAACTCCAGAAACACCCGTTCGTAGAGACTGGCGGCGATTTCCGCGCCGACTCCGCAGGAGCGCGGCGCTTCATGCACGATCACGCAACGACCGGTCTTGCGCACCGAGGCTTCCATCGTGTCGAGGTCCAGCGGTTTGATACTGGCGACATCGATCACTTCCGCCGAGACGCCCTGCTCGGCCAGTTTCGTGGCGGCTTGCAGGGTTTCCATTACGCTGGCGCCCCAACTGATCAAGGTAATGTCACTGCCTTCACGCAGGGTGAAACAGCTGTCCAGCGGCAGACGTTTGCCGTCATCCAGCAGCGGTTGCGGGTTCATTCGATAGAGTCGGGTCGGCTCGAGAAATATCACTGGATCCGGGTCGTCGATGGCCGCGAGCAACAAGCCATAGGCCCGGGCCGGCGAGGACGGAATCACCACCCGCAACCCCGGAATGTGCGCGAACAGGGATTCAGTGCTTTCGCTGTGATGTTCCGGCGCGCGAATCCCTGCGCCCATGGGTGAGCGCATCACCATCGGGCAGGTGATCCGCCCGCGCGTGCGATTGCGCATGCGGCTGGCGTGGGACACCAGGTGCTCCATGGTGGCGTAAATAAACCCCATGAACTGGATTTCCACCACCGGTTTCAGGCCTTGGGCCGCCATGCCCACCACCAGCCCGCCGAGCATGGTTTCGGCCAGCGGCGAGTCAATCACCCGCTTGAAACCGAAGGTGTCGCGCAGGCCCAGCGTGGCGCGGAACACACCACCGTTTACCCCGACGTCTTCACCGAGGACGATGACGTTCTCGTCCTCGCTCATGGCCCGATGCAGCGCCAGATTCACCGCTTCCAGCAGCGTCACTTTGCCGTTACTCATCGCTCGCCCCCCCTGTCCGGCGCGCCACGCGTTCAAGGAAATCTTCACGTTGCTCGGCCAGGGCTTGCGGCCATTGGGCGTAGACATGATCCATCACCGACTCCGGCGCCTGCAGGCCCGCCGCTTCGAAGTTATCCACAGCACGCTGCACCAAACCCTGGCATTCGCTGATTAGCGCCTGTTCGCGGCCTTCGTCCCACACACCCTGCCCGGCCATAAACCGTTGCAGGCGTTTGATCGGTTCTTCGAGCCAGGCCTGCTTGACCTCGTCCGCCGACCGGTAGCGCGTGGCATCGTCGGCGGTGGTGTGGTCGCCGAGCCGATAGCTCAGGCATTCGAGCAACACCGGGCCTTTACCGTGACGCGCCCGTTCGAGGGCGGCTTGCACGCGGTCGTAAACGGCGAGCATGTCATTGCCGTCGACTTGCTCCCCGTGGAACCCGGCGCCAATGGCTTTCTGCGCCAGCGTCGGAGCGCCGCACTGGATTCGTCGCGGCACCGAGATCGCCCATTGGTTGTTGTTGACCATGAACACCACCGGCAACTGCCAGGCGCCAGCAACGTTGAGGGCCTCGAGGAAATCACCTTTGCTGGTTCCGCCGTCGCCGCACGTAGTGACAGCGACCCGATGCTCGCCGCGGATTTTGAACGCGCTGGCGACGCCACAGGCATGCAGGGCCTGGGTGGCGATCGGCACGCAGATCGGGAAATCCTGGGCCACCGCCGGGTCGGCAAAGTCGCTACCTCGCTCATCGCCGCCCCAATACAGCAGGATTTCTTCCATGCGCACACCGCGCATCAATTGCACAGCGGTGTCGCGGTAATACGGGATCAGTACGTCTTCGGCGTGCATCAGGCTGCCGACCGCGACACCAATGGCTTCCTGGCCCAAGGTCGGCGCGTAGGTGCCGATGCGCCCGGTGCGTTGCAAGGCGACAGCTTTCTGATCGAAAAGGCGGGTCAGGACCATCTGCCGATACAGACGCGTCAACAGATTGAAATCGTCGGCCCAGGCGGGAAGATTGCCGAGCGGCTGGCCATCAGGGGATAAAAATCGGGTGTAAGGCAGCTCAACCTTGTGAAGCATCACAGGGCTCCTGGCACGCGGGAATCGGCGTGCATTTGTCAGGCCCGGCGCTTGTGACGCAGGGCTTGGGGAGCAACGACCGGATAGGCTCTCACTCCTTTAAAACTTTTCACCGGTACAACACTTTCTCCGCCAACTCATCCGCCACCCGGGCCGGAGAGCGCTTTTCCGCCTGGGCATGGGCGAAGACTTCGGTCAGCCGTGAACTGATTTTCGACAGGTGAGCGGTGATGGTCGTCAGCTCTTCCCCGCGGTGTCTGAGCGAAACGTAGATCAGCCCACCGGCATTGATCACGTAATCGGGCGCATACAAAATGCCCCGGCGTTCCAGTTGATCGGCGATCTCGAGATGGATCAGTTGATTGTTTGCCGAACCGGCGACCGCTGCGCAGCGCAGTTGGGGCACGCTGTTTCTGTTAAGCACACCGCCCAGGCCGCAGGGCGCGAGTATGTCGCACGGCGTGCTGAGCAGCGCATCATTGGCGATTGGATGAGCGCCCAACTGCTCCATGGCCAGCTGCACCTTGCCATGATCGATGTCGCTGACCAGCAGCTCGGCACCGGCGGCGTGTAGCTGTTCGGCCAAGGCATAACCGACATTGCCCAGGCCTTGAATGGCTATGCGCAAGCCTTCGAGATTATCGCTGCCCAAGCGGGCCATGGCGGTGCTGCGAATACCAGCGAATACGCCCATGGCGGCATGCGGTGCAGGGTCGCCCGCGGCGGTGGTGCTGGTAACGAACTGCGTCTGTTGGGCGATGCAATCCATGTCCGCCACCGAAGTGCCGGCGTCGATGGCGGTGATGTAGCGACCGTCGAGTTCGTTAATGCAGCGCCCGAAAGCTTCAAATAGCGCGGCGCGGTTTTCCACATGGGCCGGGCGAACAATCACCGCTACGCCACCGCCCTGAGCCAGGCCGGCCAGGGCCGCCTTGTAACTCATGCCTTGGGCAAGGCGCACAGCATCCTCGATCGCGGATTCATCGCTGGGGTAAGCAAGGTAACGACACCCGCCCAGGGCAGGTCCCAGACGGCTGTTGTGGATGGCAATCACCGCCTTCAACCCGGTGACCGGATCGACGCTCAGGTGTAGCGATTCAAGGCGAGTGCTTTGCATGAGAGCGAACATCGTAGGGCTCCCGAATCACTTCTTGTAGTCGCCAGTATAGGCTTGTGCACAAAAATTGCAGAAACGCCCCGGAATAAGCGGCGTCGCTTTAGAGGCTTTCGGACATAACCTACTAGCGCCTGTGCCCGACACTGGACGAAAGCCTGAGACGGGGCTAAAACGAGGCATTCCCCGGAGATTTTGATGACCCCGCGCCAACGTTTTTTCGACTGTCTGCAACGATCACCGCCCGCGCTGTTCGAGGCGGCGCTGTGGATGGCCGTCGAACACGATAAGGAACTGAATCCCGAGACGGTGCTGGCGGATTTCAAGGACCTGCAACAGCGGGTCAGCTACGGGTTGCCGATGCTGCCGGTGAGTGAATTGGCCCAACCGTTGTTGCGCCGAATGAATGACCTGGGGTTCGCTCAGGACGACTCCACGCCCTTGCGTCCGCAAGTAGCGTTACTCAATAAGGTGCTGGAGCGTCGGCGGGGCCAACCGCTGGTGCTGGGCCTGATTGCGCTGGAACTGGCCAGAAGGCTGGAGATCCCCATGGTCGGGGTCAACTTCCCCGGGCATTTCCTGCTGCGGGTGCAAGGCGCCGATCATCTGCTCGACCCGTGCGGCGGGCGACGGCTATACCCCAACGACTGCCGGGAGTTACTGCAACGCCAGTACGGCCCGAACATGCAGCTCGGCGCCGAGCATTTACTGACAGCCGAACCGGTGCAGATGCTGCAGCGGCTGTCGCGCAACCTGCGCCAGTTGTACCTCACGAATGATGACTACATCGACGCCCTGATCGACGCCGAGCGCGTGCTTGAATTGGGCAACGCCAGCGCCTCCGACTATCTGGCCCGGGCCAGTCTCTACCAACGACTGGACTGCCCGAATGCCGAGCGTTTTGACCTGGAGCACGCGCTGCTGCTCTGTGACGACCCGATCCAGCGGATTCGCCTCACCGAACGGCTCGGGCACCTACCGCCTAACTCAGTGGTTCACTGATCTCATGTGGGAGCGGGCTTGCTCGCTAAGAAGACACCGCGGTATTTCTGACGGACCGCGTTATCGTTCTTCGCGAGCAAGCCCGCTCCCACATTAGGTCTATGTGAGCCATTAAGGGGTGTCGGGCTGATTTGCCGGATGGGCCAGGAAGAAGGCGGGGTGTGTCGCCGCCAGCGCCGCCACTCGACGAATTCGCGGGTAGGCCTCAAGGGAAATATTGAAGCGCTCGGCCGCATACAGCTGCGGGATCAAATAGACGTCCGCCAGCCCCGGTTGATCGCCAAAGCAGTAACCGGTGTCACCGATCAATTGCTCCACCGTCGCCAACCCTTGGCTGATCCAGTGACCGATCCACTCAACCACCTGCGGCTCATCGTGCCCCAACTGCCGAAGCTGATTGAGCACGCTGACGTTGTGCAGGGGGTGAACATCGCAGCCGATCACCGCCGCCACGCCACGCTCATGGGCACGGGCGACGAGGTCCTTGGACAGCAATGGCACCTGTGGATAACGTTCCTCCAGGTACTCGATGATCGCCGGTGACTGGATCAGCAACTCGCCCTCATCAGTGCGCAAGGCCGGCACCCGGCCTTGGGGGTTGATGCCCAGATAGGTCGGCTGCCGATGTTCGCCACCTTGCGGCGCAATCAAGTTGATTGGCAGCGCCTGGTAATCCAGCCCCTTCAACGCCAGCGCAATACGCACCCGGTAAGACGAGGTCGAACGATAGTAGGTATAGAGTTCCATGACCCGATCCTCTTAGCGCGCTGGCAGCACTTTGCCACGGCATTCGCCGAAACCGATGGAAGCAAAACCCTCGCGGCTGCAACGTGCGCGCAGAATGATTTCGTCGCCGTCCTCAAGGAATTTACGCACCTCACCCGAGGCTAGTTCGATCGGCTTTTTACCGCCCTCGGTGATTTCCAGCAGGCTGCCGAACTGACCGTTTTCAGGACCGGACAGCGTGCCCGAACCGAACAGATCACCGGCCTGCAACTGGCAGCCGTTGACGCTGTGATGCGCAACCATTTGTGCGACGGTCCAGTACATGTGTTGTGTGTTGCTGAGGGTCAGGCGATGGGCTGGCAGATTTTGCTCGCGCATCGATTCGGTCAGCAGCAGCACTTCGAGTTCGATGTCGAAGGCACCGGCGGCCTGATCACGCTTGTCGAACAGGTACGGCAACGGCTGCGGATCGCCTTCCGGGCGCGCAGGCTGCGCACGACGGAACGGCTCCAGCGCTTCGGCCGTCACCACCCACGGCGAAATACTGGTGATGAAACTCTTGGACAGGAACGGACCCAACGGCTGGTATTCCCAGGCCTGGATGTCCCGCGCCGACCAGTCGTTAAGCAGGCAGAAACCGGCGATGTGGTCGGTGGCGTCACCGATGGCGATGGAGTCGCCCATCGCGTTGCCCTGACCGATCCAGATACCCAGCTCCAGTTCATAGTCCAGACGTGCGCACGGGCCAAACGTCGGCTCGGTCTGGCCGGCCGGCAGGGTCTGGCCTTTCGGACGGCGAACGTCAGTGCCGGACGGGCGAATGGTCGAGGCACGGCCGTGGTAACCAATCGGCACGTACTTGTAGTTCGGCAGCAACGGGTTGTCCGGGCGGAACAGTTTGCCGACATTCTGCGCGTGCTCGATGCCGACGTAGAAGTCGGTGTAATCGTTGATCTTCGCCGGCAAGTGCATTTCGCAATCCGCCGCCAGCGGGAGCAGTTTGGCGCCTTGGGCTTCGATCTTGCCGTGCAGGGTGCTGCCTTCGGCAAACAGTTCCAGCAGACGCTCGCGCAGGGCAACACGAGCATCGCGCCCCAGCTCGAAGAACGCATTCAATTGGCCGCCACGGGTGGCTTCGACCGCGGTGCGCGCGGTTCCCTCGAACAGACCGGCATCCAGTGCCGCTTCCAGATCAAAGATATGGTCGCCGATCGCCACGCCACTGCGCGGCGCGGAGCCCTTCACGCTGAACACGCCCAACGGCAGGTTTTGCAGCGGGAAATCAGCGTGGCCGTTGGCGGAGGCAACCCAGCTACGAGTGATGGAAGTCTGAGTCATGGTTATCTCCGGGTCGGGTCGAAAGTCGCGGGCAGCGTGGCCCAGCAGGCGTCGTAATTGTTTTGCAATTGTGGGCAATCCAGGGCAAATCGGCTCGGGCGCAACACCTGGCTGGTCTCGAACATGAAAGCCATGGTGTTGTCGATTTTAGCCGGTGCCAGTTCCGCGTTGATCGCCTTGGTGCAGGTCTCGCCGTCGGGGCCGTGGGCGCTCATGCAGCTGTGCAACGACGCACCGCCAGGCACAAAACCTTCAGCCTTGGCATCGTATTCGCCCTGGATCAGGCCCATGAATTCGTTCATCAGGTTGCGGTGGAACCACGGTGGACGGAATGTCTTCTCAGCGACCATCCAACGTGGCGGGAAGATCACGAAGTCGAGGTTGGCCAGACCGTGCACGCTGGTCGGCGAGGTCAGGACGGTGAAAATCGACGGATCCGGGTGATCGAAACTGACCGTGCCAATGGTATTGAAACGGCGCAGGTCATATTTGTACGGCACGTTATTGCCGTGCCAGGCGACCACGTTCAGCGGCGAATGATCGAGCTCACAACCCCATAACTGGCCGAGGAATTTCTGTACCAGGGTGGTCGGTTGCTTGAGGTTTTCGTAATGGGCCACCGGTGTCAGGAAGTCTCGCGGGTTAGCCAGGCCGTTACTGCCGATCGGCCCCAGGTCCGGCAGGCGCAGAGGGGCGCCATGGTTTTCGGCGATGTAGCCGCGGGCTTGCGGGTCGAGCAGTTCAACGCGGAATTTCAGCCCGCGAGGCAGGACGGCGATTTCCAGCGGTTCCAGTTCCAGCACGCCCAGTTCGGTGGCGATGCGCAGGCGACCCAGTTGCGGCACCAGCAGCAATTCGCCGTCGGCGTTGAAGAACACGCGTTCCATGGAACGGTTGGCGCGGTAGTTATAAATACTGATCCCGGACGGTTTTTCCGCACCCGAGTTGGCGGCCATGCTCACCAGCCCGTCGATGAAATCGGTGGGCTCGGTCGGCATGTCCAACGGATTCCAGCGCAGGCGATTGGGGGTTACTTCACCCAATGGGCCGCCGGCCAGTTGCCGATCCAATTTGACGAATGCAGGGTGATTGGCCGACGGCTGGATGCGGTACATCCAGGTCCGCCGTGCTTCGCTGCGAGCCATGGTGAACGCAGTGCCGGAGAACAGTTCGGTGTACAGGCCGTAAGGAGCTTTTTGCGGGGAGTTCTGGCCGACGGGCAGTGCGCCCGGCAACGCTTCGCTGCTGAATTCGTTGCCAAAGCCTGACTGATAAGCCAGCGCTGGCGCCGTTGAATCGAGGTTCATGGAGCCTCCTGAACGGGAGTTGGCAATGGCCTGTCACTCTGCCGAAGAGATCTTGGCACGCCTGGGTTATTTTTATCGTAATTCGATTACGCATAACGTAATTTGATTGGTATTGACCGTCAAGCTATAAAGACGCCCATTCGTCCCGGGATCACACCGCCTCATGACCAGCGAAAGCAACGGTAAACAGAAAGTCCGCTCGGCCGAGGTCGGCACCGACATCCTCAAGGCGCTTGCCGAGCTGTCGCCATCGACCTCGTTGTCGCGCCTGGCTGAACACGTGCAAATGCCGGCGAGCAAGGTTCACCGCTATTTGCAGGCGCTGATTGCCAGCGGTTTTGCCGAGCAGAACACCGTCACCAACCACTATGGCCTCGGCCGTGAAGCGCTTCGGGTTGGCTTGGCTGCTTTGAACAGTATGGACGTGCTGAAAGTCGCTGCCCTGCCCTTGGCCGAGTTGCGTGACGATCTGAATGAGACCTGCTTTATAGCGGTGTGGGGTAATCAGGGCGCGACAGTGGTGCACATCGAACCGGCCGTGCGCGCGGTGACAGTGGTCACGCAATTGGGCTCGGTTTTACCGTTGCTCAGCTCCTCGACCGGGCTGGTGTTCAGTGCCTATTTGCCCCACCGCGAAACCGATGAGTTGCGCGATCTCGAAGTTCGCGCCGTCGACGTTCATCCGTTGGCCGATGAGCAGGCTTACACCACATTGTGCGAACAGATCCGCGAACGCGGCTTGCACCATGTTCATGGCCTGCTGATGCCCGGCGTGGATGCGTTGTCGGCACCGGTGTTCAATGCAGTCGGGCAAGTAGCGGCGGTGATGACCATCGTCGGCCCGGCCTCGTTATTTCACGCCGATGAAAACGGCCCGGCGGCGCAGCGGTTGTTGGCGGCGACGCGGGCCGTGAGTTGGCGGATGGGGTATCAGGCTGATGATCTCAGTCGCTGAGCCAGACGCAAAACCAGCGGACCGTCATTAACGCTGGATAATGGTGGTTTTGCTGGTAGCGCTTTGAGGATCGTCGAGAACCTGCTGAATCACCTCCAGCACCCGTTCATGTAGTCGAGGCTGTCCAGTGGCTTGGGAGAAAAACCATTCCACGGTGTATACATCCCCCAATAATCCGATCAGATCTTTCTGTATTTTGGTGGGCTGCGAACCCACATATCCTGCCTTGCCCAACAACGCCAACTCAATCAGCGCATCCCTGAAATGGATCAGGGCCTTGGCCCGATTGCCCTCCGAGTAAGCCTCGGCGCCTTGCACCAGATTCTTGGTCAGCAAGGCTGCGCTCAAGGCAATACTGACTGGCGGATAGACAATGCCGATGACGCTGACGGCTGTCAGGACGGCGTTGTACACCAGGCCGGTGATGATTTCTTCAAGGCTTTGTGTTTTCGCATCAACATCCGAAATGATCTTGTACACCACGTCGCTATAACAGTCGTACAGATCCGTGACCCGACTGTTGCGCTCCAGTTCCGGTGCCTCAGTGAAGTGGGCCAATTGTTCGAGATCGGTCAAATAAGCGCCCACGCCCGGCTGATACTTCTCGTGCACACGGTCGTAGAGGTAATCACCCAGACCACGGGTTTTCACCGCACTTACAAAGTCCTTGAATGGTCGTATCTCATAACCATCCGGAGCATCAGGCGTGAACAGGTATTGCTCGATCGTCCCGGCGATACGCAGCCTGAAAACAAATACCCCGACTACCAGGCGCTTCTTGAGATGGAGTTTAAACAGAGCACTGTGAGGTACATCGCCAGGTGCCTCGCCCACCGGCCAGGCTAGTTGCGGATGATCGAATGCCGCAATTACCTTTTTCAGCTCCTCGAAGTTTTTCCTCGTCAAACATCCGGTGAACAGCGCCTGCATCGCTGCCACGGTCATCTGACGTTTCATGATGCCCATGTAAATCTTGCGCTTGAAGATGCCTTCGGGATGGGAGCGATTAACATGAGTCGTGCGCAACATATCAATGTACTGCTCGCCCGCGCGCAACGTTCTCGACCAACCGGCGATATCGCGGATATCAAGTTTGTCGAGTGGCGGGTGATCTGTTGCCATCGTAAAACGCGGATACTTGTCCCGATCGGCGTTACCAGCGTAGAAGTGCGTTTCATCGGCAATCAACCGAGTCAGTGTCATCTGTTGTTCATGACTGATTTGCACGTAAATCCGATCAGGATCAATCGCGACTACGTCACCTCTGCCCAGCAGGATTTCTTCCACACGCTGCTTGATCAGTTGATGGCAAAAACGCTCATAGGTGATAAAGCCACCCTCGCGGACCTCAACGGTTTTGAGCGCCTTAAGCTCAGTGTTGATGCGCGTAAACGTCTGACGCAACTCATCGGATGCGGTGCGATAGTAATAGGGCGTTTGGCTTTCTTCCTGTGCCACCAGCCAGGCTCGATGATTGAAAACAACCGTATTTAGCACCTCGGGTCCTGTGTAAGGGGTTGGCACCGGCTGGACACCACGCCATAGATCAGGTCGTTGTGAGATCTTTTTCAGATAACCGGCGATCACTTCGCGATCCAGCGCATGGGATCGCCAGACCAGATAGGCTTGCCCCTCTGGCTTGGCCATCCAGCTGCAGATCTCGCCGTCAAGTTGCCTGAAACCCGGCAACTCATACCAGTCCTGTCCACCAGGCGAATCCGGTGCATACAGGAGCCAGTCATCCTGGCTGGGGCTGCGGCTTCCAATGGCAACCAGCTCCGCGAACGGTCGAGTGTTCCGAACGCCGTCACCCATGAGCGTCAATGGCGCCAGCGTCATGTTCGTATCGCCATTGACGGCAAGCTCGATCCGCTGAAGATTGGTGTCGTTGAGATGTCCGCGAAGCTTCGCGGTAAATGCACTCAGCAATAACTGATCCCGGGTGACATTTTTCATGGCGGCGAGCACAGCACTGCGCTCGTAAGCGGCGCGCAAATCCCGGCCATATGACGCACGGACGTCCCCGTTCCAGTTTTCCTCCAGCCATTGCTGATTCAATCCGATAGGAATGCCTTCACCTTCAAGCGTGATACTTGCACGCCGACCTTTCTCGTGTAGGCCCCACAACAATAAATCTGTCAGAGAACGCTTGTCTTCCTGTCTGATTTTGCAGTCGGCCTCGTCGAACTCGTATTGGCTGATGGTCATAAGAGTGTCGGGATCAAGGCTGCTGTCAAATTCCAGCTGCAGAAACTGGCTGGCCAGGTTACGAGCATAAACCTGTACATTGATATGCCCTCTAAGTTGTCTTTCCAGATCGGCCCTGTTTGCAATCAACTGCTGTTCGAGCCCCCCATAATGAAGTTGGTCGGTAATACTGACCTGCTCAAGCCATTGGGGACGATTCGCGGGGGGAATAGAGGTATTCATAATATTCATTTGTCACCCTTTCAAAAAAATGGAGCGAGAAACTCGCCTAACCAAATTAATTCAGGGGCAGCTCAACATGAAAACATCCAAGTAATACCAGGCATTTACGACTTAAACCGCTTGTAACTTCACCCCTAATATAAATATGAAGTAAACAATTATATATTCTCCGTATTCTGGATCAGTTCCACAGCCCTAACAATTTGGCCTTGGCCACCGCTTGCGTCCTGCGCTCAACCCGCAACTTCGCATGTATGCGTCGTGTGTGAGTTTTGACGGTATGTAATGAAATGAACAGCACCTCGGCAATCTCTTGATTGGAATGGCCCTGTGCAATCAGCTTGAGCACTTGTAGTTCACGCTGACTTAATGTGTCTGTTTCACCTGTCCGCATGCAAAGTTGATCAGAAGCTAGAAGAGTGGCTTGCTCATTGAGCAATAACGGCTGACGCTGGCGCAATTCACTTAACAACTGACGAGTCTGATACCGCGCCACATTGCGTTCTCCTTCCTGCAATGCATCAATGGCCTTAGCAGTTTGCCCCTCAAGCCATAGCACTTCAGCCAGGGCCAGTTGCAGTTCGGTGGCGAGTGCCCACATTTCGCGCGCCTGTGCCTGCTCCATCAATGATTCGAGCTGTGCTGCGGCATCACTCGCATCGTGCTCCAACCGAACCTTGGCGAGAATCAGCAAATATTCGATGCGTGGGATCAGCTCCAGCGTGGCCGGTGGCGCCTGCTGTGCCTGCGGCCCGCGATAGTGATTGAGCACCCGGCTCAAAGCCTCGCACGCCAATTCGGCACGCCCCTGTTGCAACCAGAAATGACTACTGACTTGCAACAGCACCCCCCGGTAAACAGTTTCCGGAATCAGCCGCTGCTGCATCAGCCGTTCGGCATCGCGTAAGCGCACAAATGCCTGAGCATAATCGCCTTGATTAGCCGCCAGTTGTGCCAGGCCGAGAAACCCATAGAGCACACGCTTGTCATGGCTGCGCAGACAGTCGTCCAGCCCGCGCTGAAAGAGTTCGGCCGCCCTTTCCTCCTGCCCCATGCATAACGCCAGTCGTCCACGTCGCAGATCAATGCGTCCCAGCAAGGGTATAGGCCGGTCTGTCTGCTGGCAGAGCAGCTCGTACATATTGGTCAGTACACTTTCAGCCCGCACCGCCGCCCCCCGTTGCTCCAGCAATTGCGCATGATCGAGCTCCATCAAGCCCTCGAACACCAGCGAACCTTGCGCCCGCGCCAGGCACAGCGCCTCGCGGTTATGGGCTTGCGCCACGTCGAGTTCGCCCCTTAGCAAGGCCTGTTGCGTCAGACCGGACAAACACATCAGGCGCGCCGTCCAGCATTCGGGATCGAGCGCGCTCAACGCATCTAGGAAGTGCGCGCGTGAAGTCTCCATTCGTCCCTGCAAATGCAGTAGCCAACCCTGCAGGGCCTGCCAGCGTGCAATCAGTTGACGCTGAAGCACCGCCGAGGGCTGAGGCGTGAAATGCGCCAAATGAGCAATGCAGGCAGTTGCCTGTTCGAAACGCCCGGCGAACAACAGCGCAGCGGTAATCAAACCCACCAACTGCGGGCTCCCCAGCGTCAGTTCTTCGCCTTGCTGCTCATGCAAACGCAGCAACAGCACGACCATTTGCTCTTCGAACAAGTGCTCGAAACTGAAGTGCTGCAACAGGCTGACCGCCACTTCGTATTCCTCGGCGAGCAAGGCCTGTTCGAAGGCCGATTTCCAGTCCTGTTCAGCACAGAACCACTGGCATGCACGCCGATGCCAAGAGCGTCCCGCTGGCCATTGCTCATCGCGCAACAACTGCGTGAACGGGGTGAAAATCTGCAGCCAGTCGCTGGAGTCCCCCCAAGGTTCGATAAAACAGCCCAGCGCTTGCAATGTCCTCAGGTACTGCGCGCCCTCCCCGGCCCCGAACAGGTGATCGCACAGCCGGGCATTGAAGCGGGGCAAGTGGGCCAGCACGCGCCAGGCCTCGCTCAACTCAGGTGTCAGCGAGCTGAACAACTCATGCTCCAGGTAATCGAGCAAGGTGGCCGCCCGCCCCAGGGAGTTGTCCTGACGTGACCAGTCGCACTTCTGCAGCAATGCAATCCGTACACCGGCACACCAGCCGCCGGTGCGCTGGATAATCCGACTCGCCACCTTGCTGGCCTGCTCCGGTACCCAGGGCTGCAAAATCTGCTCGACTTCACCTTGGGTGAACACCAGCGAAGCGTTCTCGCACTCGTACAACTCATCATCGAGCAGCAACCTTGGCCAGTTGCATGGCGGCCGGCGGCGGGCACCCAACCACCAAGTCAGCATCGGGCTGCTGATCGCCAACATGCGATCCAGTAACTGATCCAGTTCCGGGTTCGGCAGACGGCAATAGTCATCGAGAAACAGCCAAGTCGGCGTCTGCAGTCGCGCCAGATCGCCCAGCAACCCGGTTTCATCCGATGAGGCCAGCCCCAACGTTTCTGCCAGACGCTGACAAAAATCCGCCGCGCTCCACGCCACGCCGGACAATGGCAACCAATGCACCCGGCACTGGGTTGGCGCCTGCAACAGGCATTCGGCGAGCAACGCGCTCTTGCCACTGCCGGCGGGTGCGCAGAGTAATTTCACCCGGGCCGTCGAAGCCAATAACGGCTCGCTTAAGCGAGCCCGCGACAGGTGATGAGAGGACAGGCGGGGCAGGAATCCAGAACGGTCCAGACACGGAGTCATGGCGGTCATTGCAGCGTGCCTTTTTATAATTGTCCGGCCACCCTAGCCCTCTCCAACCCGCTTGTTGAGAAGTATTCAGGACGCTGATTGGCGCCCATAAAAAAGGCGACCCGCAGGTCGCCTCTTGTGATACCAATGTATCAAAACCCTTACCGAACGCCCTCGGCGCGCAGGGCCGACGGAGTGTAGTCGGCAGACTTGGCGTCGAAGCCGAATTCGAAGCTGTGCTTCTCTTCGTTCTTCATTCCCAAGGCAATGTATCGGCCGGCAATGATGTCGTAGAGCGCCTCCAGGGTGTAGGCCGGTGTCTGGTGATCGTAGTAATACTGGGCGTGACCTTCAGCCACTCGCCAGAGTTGACCGCGACCGTCGTAGTGATCCGCCAGCGCCACTTGCCAGCTGTCTTCGTCGAGGTACATATGGCGCTTGGCGTAGATGTGCCGCTCGCTCGGCTTGACCGTGCCGACCACTTCCCAGACCCGGTGCAACTCGTAACGGGTCAGGTCCTGATTGATGTGCCCGGCCTTCACCACGTCATCGTACTTGAGGCTCGGCGAGTCGAGTTTGTAGCTGTTGTAGGGAATGTACATTTCCTTTTTGCCGATCAGTTTCCAGTCGTAGCGATCCGGCGCACCGGAGAACATGTCGAAGTTATCCGACGTGCGCAGACCATCGGCAGCGGTGCCCGGCCCGTCGTAGGCCACTTGCGGCGCGCGTCGTACCCGACGCTGACCGGCGTTGTAGATCCACGCCAGACGCGGCTCTTTCACTTGGTCGAGAGTTTCATGCACCAGCAGCACGTTACCCGCCAAGCGTGCCGGCGCGGTCACCGACTGCTTGAAGAAAGTCAGCACGTTGGCGCCTTTTTCCGGGTCCAGGTCCTTCATCAATTGCGGTACGGCGATCTCTTCCTCGAAGCGGATCGGCGTGTAGCTGCCGTTGGTCTGCGGGGTCACCTGGGTAATGATGCGGCGCAGGTTGCCGCCGTGATAACGGGTGATGTGGTTCCACAGGACCTCGACGCCGTTCTTCGGAATCGGGAACGCGTAGTAGCGATTGCCAGTGAAATTGGCCAGGCCGTTACCGTCGTTGATGCTGTTCACATTCAGCGCGCTGCGCTTGGCCGACTCGTAGATTTCCGCCGGCAGGCCCACGGTGCGATGGGTCGGGTAGACCGGGATCTTGTAGGTTTCCGGGTAGCGCTTGAACATCGCCACCTGGCCATCCGAAAGCTTGTCCTTGTACTTATCAACGGTTGCAGCAGTGATGGTGAACAACGGTTTTTCGCTGGCGAACGGGTCAGCCAGGAAGCCTTTGCTGTCGACCGCGCCGGCGTTTTTCGGGATGCCACCGGTCCAGGCCGGGATCGAGCCGTCGGCGTTGCCGGCCTTCTCGGCGCCCAGCGGCGTGAGTGTGTTGCCGAGCTTGTTGGCTTCTTCCGGCGAGACCGCCGCCATCACGTTGGCGGCCAGCAGGCTCAGGGCCAGGGCGCCGCATTGCAGAATCATCTTGCGCATTAACATCATCCTTCTCAGCCAGATCAGAAGTTCACACCGAAGCTCAGCGCCAGGAAGTCACGGTCTTCCAGGACGTTGTAGTCACCGCCGAAGAAGTCGGTGTAACTGAGGCTCGCGGTATAGGTGTTGCGGTAATCGGCATCGACACCGACGCTGACCGCCTTGGCGCCTTCGTTGAACAGCCCGTTGGGACCGTAGCCGGCGACGTCATGGGACCAGGACAGGTTGGGTTTGAGGTTGATCCCGCCAATCACGTTGGCGTAATCGAGGATCGCCCGAGCGCGGTAGCCCCAAGAGGTAGAGGTGACGAAGCCGTCGGTATCGCCTCCGAAACCGTACTGGCCGTAAACCGAATCGCGGCCATAACGCAGCTTGCTCCGCGACTCCAGACCACCGACTCGTACCACCGCGGCTTCACCGACCAGGGTTAGCCGTTGGGCGCCCAATACCTGGTCGAAAAAGTGCGTCAGGGTGCTTTGGACCTGGGTCACTTCCTTGCGGCGATAACCCGTGTTGTCGGCACTTGGCCGGGTCGCGACAGGCGATGCGGCGCCGCCGGCGATCGGGTTAAGCAACGCCAGTGTCAAGTCGTTGGTATTGACCTGCACCGGAGCGTTGGGCCGGTAGCTGATTTCGCCGGTCCAGGCAGTCCCGGTGGGCAAAGTGGTGGAGAAGCTTGCGCCGTACAGACGAATGTCTTCCGGGTATTCGAGGTAATACTGGCCGCGCCCGAGCATCACGCTTTGCGCCAGGCCCGAGCCGCTGCCCGGGGCCAGACGGTTGGCAATGCTGACCATGCCCGGCAGGCTGGCCAGTGTCGACAGCCCGGCGGTGGAGGTGCCAACGGTCGGTGTGCGACTGTGATAGTTCATGAAGTAGAGGCCGTATTCGGTGTCGTCACCGAGCCAACGCAAGGCGGTGCCCCACTGCCCTGAATCCCGGGCATCGCGGTCGCCGCCACGGGGCACGATGACGCCCTCTCGGGTGACCTGAATAGGTTGGCCAAAGGCTGACGCCAGCGGCGCCAACGGGGCAATCGCCGGGCTGCCGACGGTATAACCGTTGTTGCAGCCGTCCGCCGCCACGTCGACGCCGAAGAAAGTGCCGCAGTTGTCGAGAACGGTCTGATCCCACTCCAGTTGGTAGAAACCTTCCACGGTGAGCTGATCGGTCAGGCCTTGGGAAGCGAACAGCATGTTCACCGGAATCAGGCCTTCCTTGATCTCCGCACCTGGACGACGGAATGCGGAAACGTCGACCGGGTTGATGCTGTTGATCGAGTTGCCGATGAAGGTACTTTCACCCCAGCTGACCACCTGCTTGCCGGCGCGCACGGTGCCCGGCAGATCGGCGATGGAATAGTTGTGATAGACGAATGCATCGAGGATCTGTGCGCCCGAAGACTTGGCGCCTTCTTTGCGACCGCTGTCGCTGATCTGTTTGAACTCGCGGTCTTCGTCCTTCAGCTCGAAGTCGTACCAGTACTTGCCACGGACGAACACGCCTGTGTCGCCGTATTTCAATTCGAGGTCGTGGATACCTTTGAAGATCTTGGAGAAGGTCTCGCCTTTCTTGAAGTTCAGGCGCCCGTCATCACCGGTCGAAGACTGGCCGGTACCGCCGTTGACGGTGCCCACCAGTGACTTGTCGGCATCGCGCATGCCCCAGCTCGCGCCGACGGACAACGAGGAATCGAACTGCCCCTCGATTTCGCCGATGTTGAATGAAACAGCCTGCGCCTGGGCACAGCAGCCCAAGGCCACCGCAGCGGCCAGCGCTTGCGGTTTGAAGATGGCGCGCATTGTTGTTTTTGTCATGCGTCTTCCCCGGTGAGTGACAGAAGGCCCCACCCTACTGCCACGCGCCGGGAGCGATAAGCGCACCAAGGAGGTATTCGCGTTGTCCCTCCAAAGGATGAATGCCCGCATGGGACGGGGGTTTGCGCGGGGTATGGATGGGCTGGATGGAGGGTTATCAGCGCAGCGCATGGACGTGGGTTGAATCGGGCATGTAGCAGCTGCCGAGCTCGCGAGGCTGCGTTCGGCTGCGCAGCAGTCGTAAACCCTGAATCCACAGTGGGCCTGACAGAACACAGTGCCTGATTTTGCGACTGCTTCGCAGCCGAACGCAGCCTTCGGCAGCTGCTACAGGGGTCAGCCAGAGACTGTTGCTGAGACTGCAACAGTGCATGTCTGGAATCGCTATTTTTCCTTTGCGCTCAAGCCCTTATTCTTGCCGGGCTTTCACGGCAAACAGCCTGAAGACATGAAGCCACGGAGATGACAGACCCACCCCGTTGGCGACAGATTCCAGATGATTTGAAGCGTATTTTTTCGACTCATCGCCCCCTGTTCACTGACGTTGATTTATTGCTCCTTGATCCACGTCTTGCTTTGGCCGCTGCGTTTGCAGCGGCCTTTTTTATGGGCGATGGTTTTGTGACGGTGGCGAAGAGTTGCATGAAGTAAAAGTGGCGCCCATTGATTAATCAAATCTAACTTTCTATTTCCTACACATATCTCGGAAAGCGACTACATAGTTCTGTAATCACGCGAAGCGCCCTCGCGATTAAAGTTAAAAACAAGTCAGCCATTCTTTTGCACGTTGACTTTAACCTAATTAATTTCGAGCAATACTTCCATGAAACCTATTGATTACAACAAATACCGCTCCACCAAAAGTTTCAACACCCGAGTACGCTTTCTGATTTTCCACTACACCGCTGGCAACTTCTCCAGTTCGGTCAACGCACTGACCGGCCCGAATGTCAGCGCCCACTACTTGGTTCCCGACATCACCGATCCGAGCTACTTGAAAGCAGGTTATACCGGGCAGGAAGTTTTCAATCTCGTCGACGAAACCAAGCGTGCGTGGCATGCGGGCGTCAGTACTTGGGGCAATCGAAGCAATCTCAACGACACGTCTATCGGCGTTGAAATCGTCAACCTAGCAACGTTTAGCAAAGGAGTTTTCAACTTTCCGCCGTATCAGCCAGAACAAATTGCCGCCATTGAGGAGTTGGCGTTAAACATCCTTGAACGTTACCCGGATATCAGCCCGACCCTTGTTCTGGGGCACTCGGATATTGCGGTCGGCCGCAAGAGTGACCCAGGGCCGAAATTCCCCTGGCATGCCCTTTACTTGAAAGGCGTCGGTGCCTGGTTCGACGATGCCACCCGAGACACCTTTCTGCAGCAATACAACGAGACCGGCATTCCAGCCCGAAGCGACTTGCTCAAACTGTTCAAGACTTACGGGTACGACGTTTCCGGTGCGTCAACCGAACAAGGCTTCACACACCTTGTTCGGGCCTTTCAGTTGCACTTTCGCCCGGAAACGTACGACGGGATCATGGATGTGCAAACAGCAGCGAATCTGGCGGCATTGGTTGACAAGTATTTTCCTTGAAGACCGCTGCAAACCAGATGTCGGGCCCGACTATCAAGAACCAGCAAGGTCAAGAACGATGACCTTGCTGGCTTAATTAAATCGAATGCTTCTGCAAATTCGCCATCATTTCCTTCAGCGCTTCAAGGTTGTCCTGCGGGTGCGCCGCGCCTTCAAAATCGCAGATCTGTTGCCAATGCGCTGCCACATCTTCGGGGGAGAAACCAACCCGCGGATCAAACCCCGCGCCGAGGCTTCGTTCCCAGCGCACCTTGCCCATCCAGCCGCCACCGACTTCAAACAGCCCGGAGGTTTCCTGGCAGTTCTCGCTGGCGAGGTACACCACCAGCGGGCTGACCAGTTCCGGTTTGAGTTGCTCGAACACGTGTGGCGGGATCAGGCCTTCGGTCATGCGGGTGCCGCCGGTCGGTGCGATGGCGTTGACCAGAATGTTGTTCTTGCGGCCTTCAATGGCGAGTGTGCGGGTCAGGCCATAGAGGCCGAGTTTGGCCATGCCGTAGTTGGACTGACCGAAGTTGCCGTAGATGCCCGAAGTCGAGGCAGTGAAGATCACGCGGCCATAGTTTTGCTCACGCATATGCGGCCAGGCGGCGCGGGTGACCTTGTAGGCGCCTTCGACGTGGACGCGGTAAACCAGGTCCCAGTCGCTGTCGTCCATTTTGTGAAAGGTCTTGTCTCGCAGGATGCCGGCGTTGTTCACCACAACATCGACACGGCCGAATGTGTCGAGGGCGTGTTGCACGATTTTGTCACCGTCGGTGACGGAATCGTGGTTGGCTTCGGCGGTGCCGCCCGCGTCGCGAATTTCTGCGACCACACGATCGGCAGCCGATGCATTGGCGCCTTCGCCTTGAGCCGAACCGCCGAGATCATTGACCAGCACTTTGGCGCCCTGCTTTGCGAACAGCAGCGCGTGCGCCCGCCCCAAACCGCCGCCCGCACCGGTGACGATCACCACTTTATCTTCGAAGCGCACAGACTCATTCATGGGGAACTCCAGCAGGCCAAGGGACAAGGAGTGCGAGTGTCAGCCACGGGGCTTGCGGTCACAATAAACACGGGGGCGGCTGAATGGTGCGCAATAAGGCAGCGGGATAGTCAGGAACACGCTACTTTGCGCGGCGGTGAAACCAGCCGATCGCGAAACTCCAGATAGTGCTTGAGCACCAGCGCCGGTGCTTCGATCTGCGGGTAATGGCCGATCTCAGGCAGCAGGACCGTATCCGGGGCGGGAATCAGTTGCCGATAGCGCGCCACCATGTGCCCGCCGGAAACCGGATCGACCTCGCCATCGATGACCCGTAGCGGCACCTCGCCACGCTGCATGGCGCTGACCCAACGCTCACGCTGGACACGGCGCTGCGGGATATAACTGATGAGTTTGTGCATGATCCGTTGCCCGTGATTGCTGCTGACCAGGCTCCAGAAATCATCCAGTTCGCTTTCTGTGGGCCGGGTCTGTGGGCCAAAGATCTGCTGGAAACTCTTCACCAGCGCGTCACGGCTAAAGGCTCGCCCGATCATCCAGCCGAAGGGGCTGAGCAGGAGTTTTTGCATCAATACCGGACGATGGGTTTCGGGAAACAGCCCGCCATTGAGGAACACGCAACTGGCGATATCAGCGCGCGTTTCATAGTGCCGGGCCAACAGTTCCTGAGCCACGCTATCGCCATAATCGTGTGCCAAAATGTGAACGGGCTGGTCAACGTTCAGATGCGCCAGTAAGGCCTGTTGCAAATCGGCCTGTGCCAGCAGGCTATAGTCGTGGCTCACCGGTTTGGCCGAATCGCCGAAGCCGAGCATGTCGCAAGCAATCACCCGGTAGCGCTGCGTCAGCGGCTGCCACAGGTAATGCCAGTCCCAACTGGCCGTCGGGAAGCCATGGATCAGCAACAGCGGCTCGCCTTGCCCCGCGGCCCAATAGCGCAGGGTCTGACCGCCGAATACGAACGTCTGGCCGCGCTTGCGCCAGACACATAGCGGAATCTCGGCGAGGGCCATTTAGAGTTTATAACCGGGGTCTTGTTTATCGAGTTTGCGCAGCAGCGCCGGCCAGGCCAGCGCGCCGCCCATCCCTTGAGCACTTTTGGTGACACCAGCGATCATCGCCTTGGCGCCCGCCAGAATCTGCGGTTCGATGGCGATCAGCTCCGCACCACCGTTCTGCGCCAGCACCTGAATTTCGCAGGCGCGCTGAAAGGTAAACATCATCAGGAACGTGTCGGCGATGGTGCCGCCACAAGTCAGCAGACCGTGGTTGTGCAGCATCAGGAAATTGTTTTCGCCAAGATCGGCTTGCAGCCGCGCCTTCTCTTCATGGTTCAGCGCAACGCCTTCGTAGGCGTGACAGGCCAGGCTGGAAAGAACGAACAAGGACTGCTGACTGATCGGCAAGATGCCCTGCTTCTGTGCCGATACCGCCACCCCCGCCGCGGTGTGGGTGTGCAGTACACACACGACGTCATGACGGACTTCATGCACGGCGCTGTGGATGGTGTAACCCGCCGGGTTGATCTCGTAAGGGCTGTCCATCAGCTTGTTGCCGGCCTGATCGACCTTGACCAGGCTCGACGCGGTGATTTCATGGAACATCAGCCCGAAGGGGTTGATCAGAAAGTCTTCAGTGCCCGGCACCTTGGCGGAAATATGCGTGAAAATTAGATCGTCCCAGCCGTGCAAGGCGACCAGACGATAACAGGCGGCCAGATCGACGCGGGTCTGCCATTCGGCGGCACTGACTTTGTCTTTGATGCTGTGTGGCGATTGGACGGGGGCTACGCTCACGGCAAGGATTCTCTTTTTTATTTTTCTGGGTTTTTATTGTTTTTTGCTGCGTTACAGCAGTCTAGTCAGCCCCCGGACTTCGTGTAGTTGCATTGGCAGCCAGCTTGATGGCCGAGCGAGTCAGTGCGCGGGTGAATCTGGATCCATTGTCAAGGCACCCACAAACTTGTGGATGTTGCCTGACCCGCCGCTATCGCGAGCAGGCTCGCTCCCACAAGTCAGCCTCGCAAAACGCTGACCAGTTCCGCCAGCCAAGGCTCGGCGTCGGTTTCCGGCGTCACGGTTTCGCTGGCGTCCAGGCGCAGCATCGGCAGGACTTCACGCACGCCCAGTTCACCGAACAATTCACGCATTTGTTCGCCGCCGCCGCAGAACGTATCGCCATAACTGGAATCGCCCAAACCGATCACCGCGCCCGGCAAACCACGCCAGGCCGCCGGCAACTGATCGCGGATGGCGAAATACAACGGCTGCAGATTGTCCGGCAACTCGCCCATGCCGGTGGTCGAGGTCACCGCCAGAAATGCTTCGGGCCCAAACGCCTGAACATCGGCGAGGGTCGCGCGGGGGTTGTGCCAGGTTTCAAAACCGGCGGCGTTCAAAATGCTTGCAGCGTGACGGGCAACTTCTTCAGCCGTGCCGTACACCGAGCCGGAAAGGATGGCGACTTTCATCAATCTGATCCTGAATCTAAATATAAGTACGAGATATTAACAGCACCGACCTCATTGATCTTTTAGAATGCAGCCTATCAATCAATACGCAAAGGACTCTGCGATGATCAATGCCCAACTGCTGCAAATGGTGGTCAACGCCTCCAACGACGGCATCGTGATTGCCGAAAAGGAAGGCGAACAGGACAACATCCTGATTTACGTAAACCCGGCATTCGAGCGCCTGACGGGTTATACCAGCGAAGAAATCCTTTATCAGGATTGCCGTTTTTTGCAGGCAGGAGACCGCGATCAGGCAGCCCTCGCCTTGATTCGGCAGGCGTTGGGCAGTGGCGGCTCCTGCCGGGAAATCCTCAGGAATTATCGTAAGGACGGCACTCCGTTCTGGAACGAACTGTCGCTTTCCACGGTAAAAAACCCGCACGACGGACAGACCTATTTCGTCGGGGTGCAGAAAGACGTCACGCTTCAGGTCAAGGCGCAGCAGCGAGTCGCGCAGCTGGAAGCGCAATTGGCCGAGGCACAGGCAGAAATTGCCGCACTCAAAACGACGAACGGCTCAAACCAATCTGCGAATTAGTGGTCATTTACTACAATCACCGATGACTTTGTAATTATTACTTTCGAGCAAAACCATGCAGCGCGACGCACTCCTGACGCAGGATGAGCTGGATTTTATCCAGAACATGCAACACAACCCGCAACTCAATGTGCGGGATGCGACGTCGAGTCTGCTCGTCAACGGTGGTTCGCAGATTCGTGACTTGCTCACACGCCTGGCCGCTCATGAACAAGTCACTATCCAGGCCAATTTCGAAAATCAGCAAATGACCTTCCCGCTGCACTTGGTGGAAGATGAATTTCACGCCATGCATCTACGCCTCGGCGTTCCCAGCATCTATGAAGACGGGCCGATGATTCGGCCATGGCGCCTGGTGCTCGAAGAGCCCGTGGCACTGGAAAATGCCAAGGGCCAACCCGGCACGATGTGGGTACACGAAATATCGTTCAAAGGGGTTTTGCTGGAGGTTCGCAACAAGACCAAAGCGCCAAAGCATTTCGCGTTGTGGTTCAGCCCGTCAGGTTATGAGCGGATTGCGTTGCGCGGCACCTTCGAGCGTGAAACCGAGCAGGGTTTCTACGCCTACGAATTGAGCCAGAGCGACAAGGACGAAACCGAACGTCTGCGTCAGTACATTCTTCAGCAACATCGCCTGACCCATCCTGCCCTGCATATCTGATCTTTCAGTCTATCTACGCTCAGGTATCCAGGTTTCCCGCCAGGAACTGCTTCAGACGCTGGCGCATTAACACTCCCTCGTTTCCCAGGCAACCGATCGACGATCCAGCCAGGCTCTCCTGTGCCAGGTCCGATGCCTCTCCGGCCAGCAACACCTGACAATCCAGGCTCATGGCCAAGCGTTTCAAACGTCTAGGCAGTTCCCCCGCCGGCGCGTGGTTGGAAACCAGTATCAGTACCTTGGGCCTGATCTTCTCGCAGACCAGAACCAACTCTTCGAAGGGCTGACCGATCGCCAACAACTGAATAGCCGAATCGACGCTGCTCAGATACAACGCCGTGACCAACACGTCGAGTTCACGACATTGATCGGCCAAGGCGCAGACAATTGCTCGTCGCGGTTGCATGACTCGCACCAGCAACAGGCGTTGCAACACTCGAGATCGTAGAAAAGCATCCAGAAAAAGCCACTCGCTGATCTGACCGAACGCTTCATGGCGTTGTAGCAATAGCTTCCAGACCGGAATCAGAATGTCCTGAAATACCACCGTCAGCGGGTAACTGGAAAAAATCTGACCGTAGACGTGCTCCAGTTGAACTTCGTCAAAAGCACTCACCGCTGCCTTGACCTGCTGCTGCCATTGGTCGTAGTCGGCTTGAACGAATTCGTTGGGAATGATCTGCGCCAGTACTTTGAGCGGTTCGGTCTTGGCCAGTATCTTGCCGACCTTGCTGACGGCGACACCGCGTTCGATCCAGCCGAGGATGCTGCGAACCCGCTCGATATCGGTCATCGAATACAAACGGTGCCCGCTTTCGGTGCGCGTGGGTTGTATCAAACCGTACCGCCGCTCCCATGCGCGTAGCGTGACAGGGTTGACCCCTGTCAGACGCGCGACCTCACGGATCGGAAACAGCTCTTCTCGAATCAGGGAGGTGATAGGGGGCAAGCCAGGTGCAAGGTCTGTCAACACAGCCATCAGGATCTACTTCCATGTAATATTGAGACACATTCTAACGCTCCTGCCCCAGTGGTGATCAACACATTGTTGAACTAATTGGAACAGACGTCCCAGACAGAATCAGGAATAATCCTTGCTTGTCTTGAGACGCAGCCCACCACCCCGGCGCTGTGTCTGGCGAAGCTCTTATCCGGAGCGACGCGTTTGCCCTACGGAGATACAAAATGTCTACCTCACCCGTCACCCTGATGGTTGCGCGTCGCGTCGCCGATGGGCGTTATCAGGACCTGATGGCCTGGTTGCGCGAAGGCGAACAACTGGCCACCGATTTCCCCGGTTACCTGGGCTCTGGCGTACTGGCTCCGCCGCCCAATGATGACGAGTTCCAGATTATCTTCCGCTTCGCCGACGAGCAGACCATGCACGCCTGGGAGCATTCCGCCTCGCGCACTGCCTGGCTGGGGCGCGGCAGTGATCTGTTTGCCAATCCTTCGGAACATCGGGTCAGTGGCATCGATGGCTGGTTCGGTGCGGTCGGCCAGCGTCTGCCACGCTGGAAACAGGCCGTGGCCATCTGGCTGGCGTTCTTTCCGGTGTCCCTGTTGTTCAACTTTGTATTGGGGCCGCTGCTGGCTGAAACGGGTTTGCTGACCCGCGTGTTTGTCAGCACCCTGTGCCTGACGCCATTGATGGTGTATTTCTTCATTCCGCTGTCGACGCGTCTGCTGGCCGGGTGGCTGCATACCCCATCTGCACGTCCGTTGCCTGCCGAACCCTCAACCCAGCATCGCTGATGCCCGCTCCCACAATAGGTGATCAACTCCCGTCGCTGGTATAGTTTTGCTCTTACCGCGACGCGAGCCGTTCATGACCTCTACCGCAGCCCCAATCCTCATCACCGGTGCCGGCCAGCGTGTTGGCCTGCACTGTGCGCAGCGTTTGCTCGAAGACGGCCATCCAGTCATTTTCAGCTATCGCAGCGAACGCCCTGGTGTGCAAACCCTGCGTGATCTGGGGGCGACCGCGGTGTTTGCGGACTTTTCCAGCGAGGCCGGCATCCTTGCGTTCATCGGCGAACTGAAAAACCACACCGACAGTTTGCGGGCGGTTGTCCATAACGCTTCCGAATGGCTGGCCGAAACCCCGGGCACCGAAGCCACGGCTTTCACCCGCATGTTCAGCGTGCATATGCTGGCGCCCTACCTGATCAACCTGCACTGTGCCGACCTGCTACGGCGTTCAAGTCCCGCCGACATCGTGCACATCAGCGATGATGTGACCCGCAGGGGCAGCAGCAAGCATATCGGCTACTGCGCCAGCAAAGCCGGGCTCGACAGCCTGACCCTGTCCTTTGCCGCGAAGTACGCGCCAGGCATCAAGGTCAACGGTATCGCGCCAGCCCTGCTACTGTTCAATCCCGACGACGACGCGGCGTACCGCACCAGGGTTCTGGCCAAATCGGCACTGGGCATCGAGCCCGGCAGCGAAGTGATCTACCAGAGCCTGCGTTATTTGCTCGACAACCCTTATGTCACCGGCACGACCCTGACCGTCAACGGCGGACGGCATGTCAAATAAGCCGCTCCCGCGAGGATGTCCCATGACGTTATTCCCGCCACACAACTCCTTGTCCCAGAGCTATCGCGAGATTCTGATCGGCCTCGGTGAAAACCCCGACCGCGAAGGGCTGCAAGACACCCCGGTGCGCGCCGCCAAGGCGATGCAATACCTGTGTCATGGTTACGAGCAAAGTGTCGACGAGATCGTCAACGGCGCGCTGTTTGCCTCAGACAACGATGAAATGATCATCGTCGACAACATCGAGCTGTACTCGCTCTGTGAACATCACATGCTGCCCTTCATCGGCAAGGCTCATGTGGCTTATATTCCAACGGGCAAGGTGCTGGGCCTGTCGAAGATTGCGCGGCTTGTGGATATGTTCGCCCGCCGACTGCAAATCCAGGAAAACCTCACCCGGCAAATCGCCGACGCCGTGCAGCAAGTGACCGACGCCGCCGGTGTCGCAGTGGTCATCGAAGCCCAGCACATGTGCATGATGATGCGCGGCGTCGAAAAACAGAATTCGACCATGAACACCTCGGTGATGCTCGGCGCCTTCCGCGAGTCGAGTAATACCCGCCAGGAGTTCCTGCAATTGATTGGACGGAGCAAGTAGCAATGCCACAACTTCAACCAGGAATGGCACGCATCCGGGTCAAGGACCTGTGTTTGCGAACTTTCATCGGGATCAACGAGGACGAAATCCTCAACAAGCAGGATGTGCTGATCAACCTGACCATTCTGTACGCCGCCCAGGATGCAGTGCGTGACAACGATATCGATCACGCGCTGAATTACCGCACCATCACCAAGGCGATCATCGCCCACGTGGAGGGCAATCGCTTTGCCCTGCTCGAACGCCTGACCCAGGAATTGCTGGACCTGATCATGATCAACGAGTCAGTGCTGTACGCCGAAGTCGAAGTCGACAAGCCCCATGCCTTGCGCTTTGCCGAGTCGGTATCAATTACGCTCGCGGCAAGCCGCTAAGCTTCAAGCCTTAAGCTTCAAGCTGTAAGCTACAAGCCACCGCAAACCACATCTTGCAGCTTGCAGCTGTCTCAAAGAGCCCCTTATGACCGAGCAACAACGCCTGGAACTTGAAGCTGCCGCCTTTCGCCGGCTGGTTGCCCACCTGGACAGCCGCAAGGACGTGCAGAACATCGACCTGATGAACCTCTCGGGTTTCTGCCGCAACTGCCTGTCCAAGTGGTACAAGGCCGCCGCCGACGAACGCCAGATCGACGTCAGCCTCGACGAAGCCCGCGAAGTGGTTTACGGCATGCCGTACGCCGAGTGGAAAGCCCAATACCAGCAAGAAGCCACCGCCGACCAGCAAGCGGCGTTCGCCAAAGGAAAACCCAATGAGTGATTTGAACACCCTGCGCGCCAGCCTCAAGAGCGGCGAACACGCTTTCGCCGATACCTTGGCATTCATCGCTGCCGGTTACGACTATCAGCCCCAGTCGTTCAATAACGGTGGTGTGGAAAACGCCGCCGGGCAGAACGAAGGTTCGTGCAAGACCCTGGGTCTGGCATTGCTGGAAGGCTTGAGCAATGAAGAAGCGCTGTTGGCATTTGGCGAGCATTACCGCTCGGTAGTGGCCACGCCTGAAGGCAGCGACCATGGCAATATCCGCGCGTTGATCGCCCATGGCTTGGCCGGTGTGAAGTTCTCGCAGCTGCCCCTGACTCGTCGCTGATTCGCTAAAGATCAAAATCAAATTCAAAAGATCGCAGCCTTCGGCAGCTCCTACGTTGGAATCGCGTATACCCATGAAATATCGGGCGGACACAAATTCTGTAGGAGCTGCCGAAGGCTGCGATCTTTTGATCTTTTGATCTTTGATATTTCAATCCCGACTCCACATCCCGACTTTTAATATTGACCCGGCAACTTTATTTCGTTTGCCGGGCACCTCTGCTCGCGGCTTAGATAAAAAGAAGCATCCCTTCTTCTGAGTCCGGTATCCATGAGCAGCGAAAACATCAGTCAGTCAATCAACATCGTTCATCCCGTCACGCTCAGCCACGGCAAAAACGCCGAGGTCTGGGACACCGATGGCAAACGCTACATCGATTTCGTCGGTGGTATCGGCGTGCTGAATCTCGGCCACTGCCATCCGCGCATCGTCGAGGCCATTCGCGAGCAAGCCACCCGGCTGACCCACTACGCGTTCAACGCCGCCCCGCATGTGCCTTACCTCGAACTGATGGATCGCCTGACGGCGTTTATCCCGGTGGATTACCCGGTCAGCGGCATGCTCACCAACAGCGGTGCGGAAGCGGCGGAAAACGCCCTGAAGATCGTCCGTGGCGCCACCGGTCGCACGGCAGTCATCGCCTTCGACGGCGCCTTCCACGGTCGCACACTCGCCACCCTCAACCTCAACGGCAAAGTCGCGCCGTACAAGCAGAAAGTCGGTGTGCTACCGGGGCCGGTGTTCCACCTGCCCTTCCCCAGCAAAGACAATGACGTGACCTGCGCCGAGGCCCTGAAGGCGATGGATCGGCTGTTCAGCGTCGAGATCGACGTTGATGACGTGGCCTGTTTTATCGTCGAACCGGTACAGGGCGAAGCGGGTTTCCTGGCGATGGATGTGGAATTTGCCCAAGCGCTGCGGCATTTCTGTGACAAGAAAGGCATCCTCCTGATCGCCGATGAAATCCAGTCCGGCTTCGGCCGTACCGGCCAGCGGTTTGCGTTCTCGCGATTGGGTATTGAACCGGACCTGATCCTGCTGGGCAAAAGCATTGCCGGCGGTGTGCCGCTGGGGGCGGTTGTCGGGCGCAAGTCGCTACTGGATAACTTGCCCAAAGGCGGATTGGGCGGCACCTATTCGGGCAACCCCATCGCTTGCGCCGCCGCATTGGCGACCCTGGACGAAATGACTGACGCGCATTTGCACGCCTGGGGTGCGCAACAGGAAGAAGCGATTGTCAGCCGCTATCAATCCTGGCGAGCCCGCGAACTGTCACCGTATCTGGGTCGTTTGACCGGCGTCGGTGCCATGCGCGGCATCGAGTTGATCAATGCCGACGGCACACCGGCCTCGGCGCAACTCACACAGCTGCTGGCCCTCGCGCGCGATTCGGGCTTGCTGCTGATGCCCAGCGGCAAATCGCGCCACATCGTTCGGCTGCTGGCGCCGTTGACCACTGAGGCCTCCGTGCTAGAGGAAGGACTGGATATTCTTGAGTCGTGCCTGGCGAAATTGTCCTGATCCCAAAGCCCACACAGTCCCATGTGGGAGCGAGCCTGCTCGCGATAGCGATTTACCATTCAATCTTGATGTCGACTGATACACCGCTATCGCGAGCAGGCTCGCTCCCACAGGTACTTTGTTCGGCAATAAATCGCGGGCACAAAAAAACCGGCCGAAGCCGGTTTTTTGCTTTCTACAGAATCAGAATCAAGCGTTCTGCAGATCGTCGAGGTAACGCTCGGCATCCAGTGCCGCCATGCAACCGGCGCCGGCCGAGGTGATGGCCTGACGGTAAACGTGGTCAGCCACGTCACCGGCAGCGAAGATGCCTTCGAGGTTGGTCGCAGTGGCGTTGCCGTCACGGCCGCCCTGCACAACCAGGTAGCCGTCTTTCAACGTCAGCTGACCTTCGAACAATGAAGTGTTCGGGGTGTGGCCGATGGCGATGAACACGCCGTCGACTTTCAGCTCGTCGAAGCTGCCATCGTTGTTCTTCAGGCGAGCACCGGTCACGCCCATGTTGTCGCCCAGCACTTCGTCCAGGGTCGAGTTCAGCTTCAGGACAATCTTGCCTTCGGCAACCCGGGCATTGAGCTTGTCGATCAGGATCTTCTCGGCGCGGAACGTTTCGCGACGGTGGATCAAGGTGACGGTGCTGGCGATGTTGGCCAGGTACAGGGCTTCTTCCACAGCCGTATTACCGCCACCGACCACAGCCACGGGCTTGTTGCGATAGAAGAAACCGTCGCATGTCGCACAGGCCGAAACGCCTTTGCCCATGAACGTTTCTTCCGACGGCAGACCCAGGTAGCGGGCGCTGGCGCCGGTGGCGATGATCAGTGCGTCGCAGGTGTAAGTCGCGCTGTCGCCAATCAAGGTGTATGGCTTGGCGGCGAAGTCCACGGCATTGATGTGATCGAACACGATCTCGGTTTCAAAACGCTCGGCGTGTTCTTTCATCCGCTCCATCAGCGCCGGGCCGGTCAGGCCGTGAACGTCGCCCGGCCAGTTGTCGACTTCGGTGGTGGTGGTCAGTTGACCGCCAGCCTGCATGCCAGTGATCAGCAGTGGCTTGAGGTTGGCACGGGCGGCGTAGACCGCAGCGCTGTAACCGGCAGGGCCGGAACCGAGAATAATCACTCGCGAATGACGAACTTCAGACATGACCTGCTCCTGTTGACCGGGCCCGAAACACTAGGCGCGGAACGCCGGATTGCCGGCGGGAATAAAAAAGGACCGTTGAAAGCACTTGGGGAAGGCTTGGGCTCGACAGTCCTGTAAAAAGAATGGGTGCAGCGTATCGAGGGGGCGAAGATTAAGGAAATACGGTTTAACAATCCAGCTCATAGGCGGTCTCTATCCCATCGAGGTGAACATATAGACGCCTTTGTTACAGTTAATGTCGATGCCACTACCGCGCTTTCGCCTGTCAGGCAAAGCCGGTAAGGTCGGCGCGTTTACCCTTTGCCCGGAGCACGTTATGCCCGCCCCCGTTCTGTCTGGCCCGCAATACCTGCGCGAGGGCCTCAAGCTGGTCCTGAGTCCCAGCCTGCGCTTGTTCGTGTTGTTGCCGCTGGCGATCAACCTGGTGCTGTTCGTCGGATTGATCTATCTGGCTGGCCATCAGTTCAGTATGTGGGTCGATACGCTGATGCCATCCCTGCCCGATTGGCTGAGCTTTCTGAGCTACATCCTCTGGCCGATTTTCGTCGTGTTGGTCGTGTTGATGGTGTTTTTCACCTTCACCATGCTCGCCAACATCATCGCCGCGCCGTTCAATGGCTTCCTCGCGGAGAAAGTCGAAGTGGTGGTACGCGGCACCGACGACTTCCCGGCCTTCAGCTGGGGCGAACTGATCGCCATGATCCCGCGCACCCTGTCCCGGGAAATGCGCAAACTCGGCTACTTCCTGCCCAGGGCCATCGGGCTGTTCATCCTGTCGTTGATCCCGGTGGTCAACATCATCGCCGCGCCGCTGTGGCTGCTGTTCGGGGTGTGGATGATGGCGATCCAGTACATCGATTACCCGGCGGATAACCACAAACTGGGCTGGAACGAAATGCTCGCCTGGCTGCGGCAGAAGCGCTGGCAGAGCCTCGGCTTCGGCGGGAGCGTGTATCTGGTGTTGCTGATTCCGGTGGTCAACATTCTGATGATGCCGGCGGCCGTGGCCGGTGCAACGCTGTTCTGGGTACGTGAGCGTGGGGCGGAAAATCTGGTGGCAGAACGCCGCTGATCGCGTCACAAATCCATCATCCCACCGTCACAATGACGACATGGCCTCAGCCGACACTGAGGTCATGACGACAACTCTGCATATCACCCTGATCACCGAAACCTTCCCACCGGAAATCAACGGCGTGGCCAATACCCTAGGCCGCTTGTTCGACGGTTTGCGCGCACGCGGGCATCAGGTGGAGTTGGTGCGGCCACGGCAGGGTGGCGACCCACTTATCGGAAGCAACGATGAGTTGCTGTTGTGTCGAGGCTGGCCGCTGCCGGGGTATCCCGGCCTGCAATGGGGTCAGTCGTCAATGCACAAGCTGCTGCGGCGCTGGAAACGGCATCGCCCGGATGTGTTGTACATCGCCACCGAAGGACCGCTGGGGTTGTCGGCGTTGCGCGCGGCACGGCGCTTGGGGATTTCGGTGGTCAGCGGCTTTCATACCAATTTTCAGCAGTACTCCAGCCAGTACGGCCTCGGGCTGCTGACGCGCTTGCTGACTCACTACCTGCGCTGGTTTCACAATCGCTCGACCCTGACCCTGGTGCCCAGCGCCAGCCAGCGACTGGAGCTGGAACGCCGCAGCTTCGAGCGCCTGGCGCTGCTCTCTCGAGGCGTAGACAGCCAGTTGTTTCATCCGGCCAAACGGCTGAAATCGTTGCGCGAGCAATGGGGACTGACCGAGGATGATATTGCCCTCATCCACGTAGGACGTCTGGCCCAAGAGAAGAATCTTGGCTTGCTCAAGCGCAGTTTCGACACGCTGAAAGCCACTTATCCACAGCGACAAATGAAATTGATTGTGGTCGGTGATGGGCCGCAACGATCGATGCTGGAGAAGGAATTGCCCGAAGCGATTTTCTGCGGCTCACAACGCGGCGAAGCCTTGGCCAGTCACTATGCGTCGGGGGATGTGTTTCTGTTTCCGAGCCTGACCGAAACCTTCGGCAATGTGGTGCTTGAGGCATTGGCTTCGGGGCTGGGGGTGGTGGCGTACGATCAGGCTGCGGCGGCCCAGCATATTCGCCATGGCTACAACGGCGTACTGGCCATGCCCGGGGATGAAGAGGCGTTCTGCGATGCAGCACGCTGGCTGCTGGAGGAGCGCGAAACCTTGCGCTGCGTGCGCCTTAATGCGCGCCAGCATGCGAGTCGTCAGGGTTGGGCGGCGATTATCGAGCAGTTTGAAGGACAGTTGCGGGGGGCTTGTGTTGGGGAGCAGGTGGTTCCTGATGCACAGACATTACCCTGAATCTTTGCTGACCTTGAGGCCATCATCGCGGGCAAGCCCGCTCCCACAGGATTTGTGTGTGGCGCAGAACACTGTGGGAGCGGGCTTGCCCGCGATGGGGCCCTTCCAGACGCTACTTAAACCAGCGTCATCAAAGCCTCACGGCTGAATGGCAGAATGTCCTGCTCACGACCGTCGCGCACTTTCTGCGCCCAGTCCGGATCCACCAGCAACGCACGCCCCACGGCCACCAGATCGAATTCATCGTTATTCAACCGCTCCAGCAGTTTTTCCAGGCTGGCCGGTTGGGCGATCTTGTCGGTGTTGACCATGAATTGCAGGAACTCGCCATCCAGGCCGACGCTGCCGACGGTGATGGTTGGCTTGCCGGTGAGTTTGCGGGTCCAGCCGGCCAGGTTCAGCTCGGAACCGTCGAACTCCGGCTCCCAGAAACGGCGTGTCGAGCAGTGGAAAATATCCACGCCAGCGTCGGACAACGGCTTGAGGAACTCACCCAACGCCTCTGGCGTCTGCACCAGGCGCGCGGTGTAATCCTGCTGCTTCCACTGCGAGAAACGGAAGATAATCGGGAAACCCTCACCGACCGCTGCACGCACCGCCTGAATCAGTTCGATGGCGAAGCGCGAACGGTTCGCCAAGCTGCCACCGTATTCGTCAGTGCGCTGATTGCTGCCTTCCCAGAAGAACTGGTCTACCAGATAACCGTGGGCACCGTGGATTTCCACGCCGTCCATACCGATGCTCTGAGCATCCTTGGCGGCTTGGGCGAACGCGGCAATCACGTCCTGGATATCTTCCTTGGTCATGCCGTGAACCACGACCTGACCGTCCTTCAATTTTTCCGACGGACCGTAACCCGGCACGCTGGCGTCCGGCTCGGTGCCGATGCGGCGCACGCTGCCCACATGCCACAGTTGCGGAACGATTTTCCCGCCCTCGGCATGCACCGCATCGACGACTTTCTTCCAGCCGGCCAATGCCGCTTCACCGTAGAAGTGCGGCACGTTCGGATAGCCGTTGGAGGCCTTGTGACCAACGGTGGTGCCTTCGGTGATGATCAGCCCAACCCCGGCAGCGGCGCGACGACGGTAGTACTCGATCACTTTGGAATTGGGCACGCCGCCCGGCGAAAACGAGCGGGTCATCGGCGCCATGACGACGCGGGTCGGCAACTCGAGAGCGCCTAGGTGAAAAGGCTTGAACAGGGCTTTGACAGGCATGGGACGCTCCACGGGGCATAGACTTTATGACAGCGATAATATGGAGACTGCCAAGCCTTGAACAGCACTATTGATTTAAGTGATTAAGGATTAGAAACGAAAAGATCGCAGCCTTCGGCGGCGCGTAGGAGCTGCCGAAGGCTGCGATCTTTTGATTTTGATTTTCAGCTCAGCGCTTTTTCAATCGCATGAACAACGGTGGGATCATCCGGCGCCGTACGCGGCGAGAATCGCGCCAACACGCGACCATCCTTACCCAGCAGGAATTTCTCGAAGTTCCAGGTGATGTCGCCCGGAAATTCCGCGCCTTCGCCCGCCAGCAGACGATACAACTGATGACGCTCATGACCGTTGACTTCCAGCTTGCTGGACAACGGAAAGGTCACGCCATAGTTGAGGCTGCAGAACGCCTGGATCTCCTGCTCGGTACCCGGTTCCTGCCCGGCAAACTGGTTGCATGGCAAGCCCAGCACACTGAAACCCTTGTCCTTGTATTGCTGGTAGAGGTTTTCCAGCGCCGCGTACTGTGGTGTCAAACCACATTTGGAGGCAACGTTGACCACCAGCACGACACGCCCCTTGAAGGGCGCCAAAGGTAGCTCCTGACCATCCAGGGCTGTCAGTTTAAGGTCGTGAAAAGCACTCATGACGAACTCCAAATTCCAGTGTTCTTCTCAAAACAGCCACTTGGCGGTGCCATCAAGGACAGCCGCGGACTAAAAAGGCGCCCTCGGGCGCCTCTCCAGCTCTCGAAAGCTTAGCGCAGAAAATCAGTGGTGATGGCCACCTTCGCCATGGACGTGACCATGAGCGATTTCTTCCTGGCTGGCGTCACGGATGTCGATGATCTTGACCTGGAAATTCAGGCGCTGACCGGCCAACGGGTGGTTGCCGTCGACAGTAACATCGTCGCCGTCCAGATCACGAATGGTGACGATCTGCATCTGGCCGTCCGGAGCGGATGCGTGGAACTGCATGCCTACTTCCAGCTCGTCAACGCCTTCGAACATGCTGCGGCTCAAAGTGCTGACCAGTTCGGCAGCGTATTCGCCGTAGGCATCTTCAGGTTCTACGGCGACAGTCAGTTCGTCACCGACTGCTTTGCCTTCCAGTGCCTTTTCCAGGCCCGGGATGATATTACCTGCGCCTTGCAGGTAGACCAGCGGCGCGCCGCCGGCGGAGCTGTCGATGACCTCACCAGCGTCGTTGGTCAGGGTATAGTCGATGGAGACAGCCTTATTGGCGGCGATCAGCATGGGGCGAGACCTTTTGCATAAGAATATAGAAAGACCAAGTTTAGCGAAGCAATCGCCCGAAAGCGAACACAACCCGGACAGACGGGGTGCGGCAAAGGGCTCGACGGTCACAGGCTTCCATCAGGATGAAGACGGACACTGGGTAGCCGAGCTTTCCTGCGGCCATACCCAACACCTGCGGCACCAGCCGCCGTGGCAATCCCGGGCCTGGGTGCTGGACCCTTCGCTGCGTAATGAAAAAATAGGCCAACCCTTTGATTGCGGATGGTGCGCACAAGGCTCGGTTAGCGATAACCTTGACGACTGAATTTCGGTAGAACGCCAACCATAGGCGCTCACCATTGCCATGCACCCTTAGAGAATCCGCATGCAAACTTTTTTTATCGCGCCCACCGATTTTGGTGTGGGTCTGACCTCCATCAGCCTCGGGCTGGTGCGTACGCTTGAGCGGGCCGGTCTCAAAGTCGGCTTTTTCAAACCGATTGCCCAGCCGCACCCGGGTGACACGGGCCCTGAACGCTCCACCGAACTGGTGGCCCGCACCCACGGTTTGAAACCGCCTCAGCCACTGGGCCTGGCCCACGTTGAGCGAATGCTCGGCGACGGTCAGCTGGACGAACTGCTCGAAGAAATCATCACCCTTTATCAGCAAGCCGCTGTCGGCAAGGACGTGCTGATTGTCGAAGGCATGGTCCCGACCCGCAGCGCCAGTTACGCGGCGCGGGTCAACCTGCATTTGGCCAAGAGCCTGGACGCCGATGTGATTCTGGTCTCGGCACCGGAAAACGAAGTGCTGACCGAATTGTCCGGCCGGGTGGAATTGCAGGCGCAATTGTTCGGCGGGCCGAAAGACCCGAAAGTCCTGGGCGTGATCCTCAACAAGGTCAAGACCGACGAAAGCATGGAGGCCTTCGCCTCGCGCCTGAAGGAACACTCGCCGTTGCTGCGCAGTGGCGACTTCCGCCTGCTCGGCTGCATCCCGTATCAACCGGAACTGAACGCACCGCGCACCCGTGACGTGGCCGACCTGATGGGCGCTCAGGTGCTCAACGCCGGCGACTATGAAACCCGGCGCATGACCAACATCATCATCTGCGCCCGCACCGTGCGCAACACCGTGGAGCTGCTCAAACCTGGTGTGCTGGTGGTAACCCCCGGCGATCGCGACGACATCATCCTCGCCGTCAGCCTCGCGGCGATGAACGGCGTGCCCCTGGCCGGCCTGTTGCTGACCAGCGACACCCTTCCCGACCCGCGCATCATGGATCTGTGCCGTGGCGCCTTGCAGGCCGGCTTGCCGGTGTTGTCGGTCAGCACCGGTTCCTACGACACCGCCAACCAGTTGAACAGTTTGAACAAGGAAATCCCGATCGACGACCGCGAACGTGCGGAAATCATCACCGATTTCGTCGCCAGCCACCTCGACGCCAACTGGCTGCACCAGCGCTGCGGCACGCCACGGGAAATGCGCCTGTCGCCTGCGGTGTTCCGCTACCAGCTGATCCAGCGCGCCCAGGCCGCCAACAAGCGCATCGTGTTGCCCGAAGGCAGCGAGCCGTTGACCGTGCAGGCCGCCGCGATCTGCCAGGCCCGCGGCATTGCCCGTTGCGTGTTGCTGGCCAAACCGGCGGACGTCGAAGCCGTGGCCCGCGCCCAAGGCATCGAGTTGCCGCCGGGGCTGGAAATCCTCGATCCGGACCTGATTCGCGAACGCTACGTCGAGCCAATGGTTGCACTGCGCAAGACTAAAAGCCTCAACGCGCCGATGGCCGAACAACAACTGGAAGACACCGTGGTGATCGGCACCATGATGCTGGCGCTGGATGAAGTGGACGGCCTCGTGTCCGGGGTCATTCACTCCACCGCCAACACCATCCGCCCGGCCCTGCAACTGATCAAGACCGCGCCGGGCTGCACGCTGGTGTCGTCAGTGTTCTTCATGCTCTTCCCCGAGGAAGTGCTGGTCTACGGCGACTGCGTAATGAACCCGCACCCGAGCGCCAGCGAACTGGCCGAGATCGCGCTGCAAAGCGCCGACTCGGCAGCCGCCTTCGGCATCACCCCGCGCGTGGCGATGATCAGCTACTCCAGCGGTGAATCGGCTAGCGGCGAAGAAGTCGAGAAGGTGCGCGAAGCGACGTTGCTCGCCCATGAACAACAGAACTCGCTACTGATCGACGGCCCATTGCAATACGACGCCGCCGCCAACGAAACCGTTGCCCGGCAACTGGCGCCGAACAGTCAGGTCGCCGGGCGTGCCACGGTGTTCGTGTTCCCCGACTTGAACACCGGCAACACCACCCACAAAGCCGTGCAGCGCAGCGCAGACTGCGTCAGCCTCGGGCCGATGCTGCAAGGCCTGCGCAAACCAGTGAATGACCTGCCGCGCGGCGCGCAGGTCGACGACATCGTCTACACCATCGCGTTGACCGCGATTCAAGCTGCCAACCGACCTTTGGATGTTTAAATGCTGGATTTTCTACCTGCACCCGTGCGCGGCGTGATCGCCTCGCTGTTGTTGGCGCTGAACACGATTGTCTGCTGCACGCCGCTGTTCATCGTAGCGATTTTCAAACTGCTGCTGCCCTTCCCCGCCGCCCAACGTTTTACCGATTGGCTGATGAGCCATATCCACGAAGCCTGGATCAGCAACAACAAGGCCTGGATGGACCTGCTCGGGCACACGCGCTGGCAGCTCAGCGGGCTGGAAGGTCTGGACTATCAGCACTCGTACCTGATCACCAGCAACCACCAGAGCTGGGTCGACATCATGGTGTTGCAATACGTGCTGAACCGGAAGATTCGCCCGCTGAAGTTCTTCCTCAAACAGCAACTGATCTGGGTACCGGTGATTGGTCTGGCGTGGTGGGCGCTCGGTTTTCCGTTCATGAAGCGTTACTCCAAGGCCTATCTGGAAAAGCACCCGGAGAAGAAAGGCAAAGACCTGGAAACCACCCGCAAGACCTGCGACAAGTTCCGCAATAACCCGGTGGGGATTTTCAACTTCGTCGAAGGCACGCGCTTCACCGAGGGCAAGCACGTACAGCAGAGCTCACCGTTCCGCTACCTGCTCAAGCCGAAAGCGGGTGGCATTGCCTTCGTGCTGGATGCCATGGGCGACCAGCTGGAAGCCATCGTCAACGTGACCATTCACTATCCGGCCGGGCGGCCGGGTTATTGGGATTTGCTCTGTGGGAACGTGAAGGATGTGGTGGTGCATTTTCAGGAGCTGAAGATTCCACCGCAGTTCGTCGGCAAGAACTACGACCAGGATGGGGTGTATCGGATCGAGTTTCAGGGTTGGATCAATCAGCTGTGGAATGACAAGGATGCGTTGCTGGGGCAGATGCACCGTGAGTATCCAGCGCAGTAGTTCGGCGTCTGTTCCGGCCTCTTCGCGAGCAAGCCCGCTCCCACATTGGATCTTCTTGAGACACAAATTTTGTGTATGACAAAAATCCACTGTGGGAGCGGGCTTGCTCGCGAAGGCGTCCTCCCAGACACAAAAAAACCCGCCGATGATCACTCATCGGCGGGTTTTTTATTAGCGGCTAACGCTTAGATCGCGCCACGTTTACGCAGCAGATCCAGCACTTGCTTGACGCTTTCTTCCAGCGACAGCGACTGGGTGTCGATCACCAGATCGGCATTCAGTGGCACGTCGTACGGGAAGGATTCGCCCGGGATGTTATCCCCGGCCGCCGCATACAGACCTTGCGGATCACGCTCAGCACACACCGTCGGAGAGGCCTGGACGTAGACCGTCAGCAGACGCTCCTTGCCGATCAGATCCTTGGCTTGCTCACGACCTTCAGCACTCGGCGCAACAAAGGCTGCCAAGGTCAACAGACCCGCTTCGTTGAACTGACGCGCAACGTGCGCTGCGCGACGCCAGTTTTCGGTACGCCCGGCGCGATCCTGTGGCAGACCTTTGTTCAGGTCGTGACGCAGGTTCTGGCCATCGAGTACAAACACCGCACGGCCCAAGTCGAACAGCTTGCGTTCAACCGCATAGGCCAGGGTGCTTTTGCCAGCGCCCGACAGGCCGCTGAACAACACGGTGGCCGGTTGCTGACCAAAACGCTGGGCACGTTCTTCGGTAGCCACGTGAGCCAGTTTGCCGTGGTGGGTACTGGTGCCATGGCTCAACGGCTGGGCGATGATCATGCCGGCCGCGACCGTACCGTTGGTCAGTCGATCGATGACGATAAACGAACCGGTGGTGCGGTTGCTGTCGTAACCGTCCAGCGCGATGGCCGCGTCGAGGCTGATCTTGACCCGACCGATCTCGTTCAGCTGCAGCGAGCTGGCGGGACCTTCGGCCAGGGTGTTCACGTCCACGCGATTGACGATGCTGGTGATCGAACCCGGCACGTAAGTCGTGGCGCGCTTGATGTCGTATTTCTTGCCCGGCAGCATCGGTTCTTCGGCCATCCACACCAGCATGGCGTCGAAGGCGTCAGTCACTTGCGGCTGGTTGTCGGCATGCACCAGCAAGTCGCCGCGGGAGATGTCGATTTCGTCTTCCATGGTCAGCGTCACGGCTTGACCGGGACCTGCATGCTCCAGTTCACCTTCGAAGGTGACAATGGATTTCACGCGGCTGCTCTTGCCCGACGGCAACACAACGACTTCGTCGCCCTTGTGCACGATGCCGCTGGCCAGGGTGCCGGCAAAACCACGGAAGTTCAGGTTCGGACGGTTGACGTACTGCACCGGGAAACGCAGGTCGGTGTAGTTGCGGTCGCTGGCGATTTCGACGGTTTCGAGGATTTCCATCAGCGACTGGCCGGTGTACCACGGCGAGCGCTCGGACTTGTTCACCACGTTGTCGCCCTTGAGCGCGGACATCGGCACGAACGCCATGGTGGTCGGCTTGAACGCGATGCCTTCGGCGAACTTCAGGTAATCGGCCTTGATCGACTCGAACACGCTTTCGTCGAAGCCGTTGAGGTCCATCTTGTTGATGGCGACAACGATGTGCTTGATGCCCAGCAACGAGGCGATAAAGCTGTGGCGACGGGTCTGGGTCTGCACGCCGTAACGGGCGTCGACCAGGATGATCGCCAGGTCACAGGTGGAGGCACCGGTGGCCATGTTGCGGGTGTACTGCTCATGGCCGGGGGTATCGGCGATGATGAACTTGCGCTTGGCGGTGGAGAAATAGCGGTAGGCGACATCAATGGTGATGCCCTGCTCACGCTCGGCCTGCAAGCCGTCGACCAGCAATGCCAGGTCGATGTCTTCACCGGTGGTGCCGACTTTTTTCGAGTCGCGGGTAATGGCTTCCAGGTGATCTTCGTAGATCATCTTGGAGTCGTGCAGCAGACGCCCGATCAGGGTGCTCTTGCCGTCGTCGACGTTGCCACAGGTAAGAAAGCGCAGCATTTCCTTGCGTTCGTGCTGGCCCAGATAGGCGAGGATGTCCTCGCTGATCAAATCAGATGCGTGCGACATGACAACCCCTTAGAAATAACCCTGACGTTTCTTTTCTTCCATCGAACCTGCGCCATCGTGATCGATGACTCGGCCCTGGCGTTCGGAAGTTCGCGTCAGGAGCATTTCCTGAATGATGTCGGTCAGGCTGGTGGCCTCGGACTCGACCGCACCGGTCAACGGGTAGTCGCCCAGCGTACGGAAACGGACCTTCTTCTTGACGATGCGCGCCTTGTCTTCGTCGCTCAGGTGATTGAGCAGGCGCTCGTCGTCGATCATGATCCAGGTGCCATTCATCTCGATAACGTCGCGCTCGGCGGCGAAATACAGCGGCACGATCGGGATACCTTCGAGGTAGATGTACTGCCAGATGTCCAGTTCGGTCCAGTTCGACAACGGGAAAACACGGATCGATTCGCCCTTGTTGACCTTGCCGTTGTAGACGTTCCACAACTCGGGACGCTGGTTTTTCGGGTCCCAGCGGTGCTTGGTGTCACGGAAGGAATACACGCGCTCTTTAGCACGGGATTTCTCTTCGTCGCGACGGGCGCCACCGAATGCGGCATCGAAGCCGTACTTGTCGAGAGCCTGCTTGAGGCCTTCGGTCTTCATGATATCGGTGTGCTTGGCACTGCCGTGGGTGAGCGGGTTGATACCCTGTGCAACACCCTCGGGATTCACATGCACCAGCAGGTCCAGACCGAGTTCTTCGACCATGCGGTCGCGGAACGCGTACATTTCCTTGAACTTCCACTGGGTGTCGACGTGCATCACCGGAAACGGAAGTTTGCCCGGGAAGAATGCCTTGCGTGCCAGGTGCAGCATCACGGCGGAGTCTTTACCGACGGAGTACAGCATCACCGGGTTATCGAACTCGGCGGCGACCTCGCGGATGATGTGGATGCTTTCGGCCTCCAGCTGTTTCAGATGCGTCAGTTTGTCGACCATGGCTACTCACGAAAACGATCTTATGGACGGCCTGCGGGCCGTGTTCGAGCGGGGAATCCTAGCACAGCGCCCTCTTCTAATCAGGACGCTGGCTAGATCGAAAGGGTATATGAATATACCTGCCTGTTCGGGTGTACTGGGTCCTGTGGGAGCGAGCCTGCTCGCGATAGCGGTGTGTCAGTCACATCAATGTCGAATGTGACGTAGCCATCGCGAGCAGGCTCGCTCCCACAGTGGATATGGGGTGATTCAGATAGGGTTCGGGCAATCAATAAAGATGTGCTCGAGGGCGAAACGTCGCGCCAGGTAATCGCCCAAAGCCTGCACGCCGTAACGCTCGGTGGCGTGATGGCCGGCGGCGATGAAGCTGATGTCGTTTTCCCGGGCGCTGTGGAACGTCTGCTCGGAGGCCTCGCCGCTGAGGTACAGATCAACGCCGGCCAACACCGCCTGATCAATGTACCCTTGGCCACCACCGGTGCACCAGCCGACCCGACGAATCATCTCGCTGCCTTCGATCAGCAATGGCTCGCGCCCCATGACTTCCTGCACGCGACGGGCGAAATCGCGAGGGGTCATCGGTTCGCTCAACGAGCCGACCAGGCCAACGATTTTCAGATTGTCCGGATCCAGCGGGCCTTCGACGGTGATGTCCAGTTGCCGGGCAAGCTGCACGTTATTACCAACTTCCGGGTGCAGATCCAGCGGCAAGTGATAGGACAGCAGGCTGATATCGTGCTTGAGCAAGGTTTTCAACCGGCGCTGCTTCATGCCGGTGATGCACGGGTTTTCGCCTTTCCAGAAATAGCCGTGATGCACCAGCACCAGATCGGCCTGGGCTTCCACCGCCGCGTCCAGCAACGCCTGGCTGGCGGTTACACCGCTGACGATGCGCATCACTTGCGGCCGGCCTTCGACCTGCAAACCGTTGGGGCAGTAATCGGCGATCTTCGCACTTGCCAGGTAGCGGTCGGCTTCTTCGACCAGGGTGCTCAGGGCGACGGCCATAAAAGACTCCTAAATATCCCATTCAGAGGCGCGCTTGGCCTCGTATAATGCGCGACATTATGGGCGGTCTCACACCGCCTGCAACCTCTGTAGGACTTGCTTAATGCTCAAGGCGCTGCGTTTTTCCGGCTGGCCGCTGTTGGCCGGCGTGCTTATCGCTCTATTGATTATGCAGCGTTATCCGCAATGGGTCGGGCTACCGAGCCTGGACGTGAATCTGCAGCAAGCCCCGCAAACCATCGGTCTGCAGCAGGGCCCGGTGTCCTATGCCGACGCGGTGACCACGGCCGCGCCGTCGGTGGTCAATCTGTACACCACCAAAGTGGTCAACAAGCCCAGCCATCCGCTGTTCGAAGATCCGCAGTTCCGCCGCTTCTTCGGCGACAACTCGCCCAAGCAGAAGCGCATGGAGTCGAGCCTCGGTTCGGGCGTGATCATGAGCCCGGAAGGTTATCTGCTGACCAACAACCACGTGACCAGCGGTGCCGACCAGATCGTGGTGGCGCTCAAGGATGGCCGTGAAACCCTGGCCCGGGTCATCGGCAGCGACCCGGAAACTGACCTCGCGGTATTGAAGATTGACCTGAAAAACCTGCCATCGATCACCGTCGGCCGTTCCGACAATATCCGCATCGGCGACGTGGCCTTGGCCATCGGCAACCCCTTCGGCGTCGGCCAGACCGTGACCATGGGCATCATCAGCGCCACCGGGCGCAATCAGCTGGGGCTGAACAACTACGAAGACTTCATCCAGACCGATGCCGCGATCAACCCCGGCAACTCCGGCGGTGCACTGGTGGACGCCAATGGCAACCTGACCGGCATCAACACGGCGATCTTCTCCAAGTCCGGCGGTTCTCAGGGCATCGGCTTCGCGATCCCGGTCAAATTGGCGATGGAAGTGATGAAGTCGATCATCGAACACGGCCAGGTGATTCGCGGCTGGCTCGGCATCGAAGTACAACCGTTGAGTCAGGAACTGGCGGAATCGTTTGGTCTGTCGGGACGTCCGGGGATTGTGGTCGCGGGGATTTTCCGTGACGGCCCGGCGCAAAAGGCCGGCCTGCAACTGGGCGACGTGATCCTTAGCATCGACGGTGAACCGGCCGGCGACGGTCGCCGTTCGATGAACCAGGTGGCACGGATCAAGCCGACCGACAAGGTCACCATTCAGGTGATGCGCAACGGTAAAGAGCTCAAGCTCACGGCAGAAATCGGTCTGCGTCCGCCACCCGCGCCGATCAAGGAAAAAGAAGAGTAGGAGCTGCCGAAGGCTGCGATCTTTTCGAGGTCTTTGAAAGCACAGAGACAGCTAGCCTTAAACGAATACATTCTCATTAGGCATGTTATATTGTTTCAATACTACTATTGGAACAACATAACATGTCGTCTCGAACAATGGCTTCCCTCGCAGGCCTGGCCCTCGGTTTGCTGGGGGATCCGGTCTTTGCCGAAGAATCGCAAACCGTTGAACTGGACGCCATCAGCGTCACCTCCGACTACGAATCCCCCACCGGCCCGGTCAACGGTTACCGCGCCACACGCTCCTCCAGCGCCACCAAAACCGACACCGCCCTTCGCGATATCCCGCAATCGATCAGTGTGATTCCCGTCAGTGTGCTCAAGGACTTGGGTAGCACCAGCGTCGAACGCGCACTGGAATTTGCCGGTGGCGTGTCTAAACAGAACAATTTCGGCGGCCTGACGCTCTACGAATACAGCGTGCGCGGCTTCACCACGTCGGAGTTCTACAAGGACGGTTTCAGCGCCAACCGTGGCTATCCAAGCACGCCGGACGTGGCCAACATCGAACGCATCGAAGTGCTCAAAGGCCCGGCCGCCAGCCTCTATGGTCGTGGCGATCCGGGCGGCACGGTGAACATCGTCACCAAGAAACCCCAGCCCGAAGCCTTCACCACACTGCAAACCAGCGCCGGCAGTTGGGATCGCTATCGCACCGCCGTGGACGCCAACACACCGCTGGATGATGACGGCAACGTTCTGTCCCGGGTGAACCTGGCCGTCGAGGACAACCACAGCTTCCGCGATCACGTCGACAGCCAGCGTGTGTTCGTTGCGCCCTCCTTCAGCTGGCAACTGAACCCGGACACCAGCCTGTTGGTGGAGAGCGAGTTCGTGCGCCACAGCTCGACCTTCGATCGCGGTATCGTCGCGCCGAACAATAAATGGAGCGGTGTCTCCCGTTCGACCTTCCTTGGTGAACCCAACGACGGCAACATCGACAACCATAACAATCTGCTGCAAGCCGCCCTCGAACATCAGCTCAACGACCGCTGGAAACTACGCCTCGCCAGCCATTACAAGGAAGGCAAGCTCTGGGGCTTCGCCTCCGAAAACCGTCCATTGAACGCCGACGGCCACACCATCAACCGTCGCTATCGCGAGCGCGATACCAACTGGCATGACAGCATCACCCAACTCGAACTGCGTGGTTTGTTCGACATCGGCAGCTGGCAACACGAACTACTAATTGGCAGCGAATACGAGAATTTCCGCAAGAACGAACGGGTCACGACCATTGCCGGCGGCCCGTACGCCATCGATATCTATCGACCGATCTACGGCCAGCCGAAACCCAATGGCGCACGCTCCGGGACCGACTTCTTCGAGCACGTCGAAAGTCAGGCACTGAACCTTCAGGACCAGATCGTCTTCACCGACAAACTGCGCGGCATGCTCGGTGCGCGCTTTGAGCATTTCGAACAAAGCATCAACGATCACAGCCGCAACGCCACCAGCCGCCAGCGCCACGATGCCCTGACCCAGCGGGCCGGCCTGCTCTACCAGATGACGCCCGAAGTGGGCTTGTTCGCCAACGCCTCCACCTCGTTCAAACCGAACAACGGTCTGGACGCCGCCGGCAAATCCTTCAACCCGGAAGAAGGCGTCGGTTATGAAGTCGGGATCAAGAGCGAGCTGTTCGATGAGCGCTTGAGCACCACCCTCGCCGCCTTCCATATCGAAAAGGAAAACGTCCTGGCGCTTGATCCCAGCACCGATTCCAGTCGCGCCATGGGCAAGGCCCGCAGCCAGGGTGTCGACCTGCAAGTCACCGGGCAAGTAACCGATGCCGTGCGAGTAATCGGTGCTTTCGCGTACATCGACGCCGAAGTCACCCAGGGCGACAAGGTCATTCCCACTGGCAGCCGAATTCTTGGCGTGGCCAAACGCAGCGGCAGTCTGTTGGGTGTTTATGAATTTCAGGACGGCTATTTGCGCGGTTCGGACCTTGGTGCAGCGTTCACTTATGTCGGCGATCGCTCGGGTGAAGCCGGCAGCGACTTCGAACTGCCGGCCTACCACTCCGTCGACCTGCTGGCCCATTACAAGGCCAGCGAAAACGTCACCGTGGGCCTGAACCTGAACAATCTTTTCGACGAGAAATACTTCGAGCGCTCCTACAGCAACTACTGGGTCAACCCCGGAGAGCCGCGCAATTTCACCGTCAGTCTGACACTCAACCTGTAAAAGGACGTCCACCATGCGACACCTAAAATCCCTGGCGCTACTCAGTCTGTTGTGTGCCGGCCAAGTCTCGGCCCACGGTCTCTGGACCGAAGAACGTCGCGGCAACATCGAAGTCATCTACGGCCACGGTGCCGAAGACAACGCCTTCAAGGCACAGAAAATCAGCGGCGCGTGGGCCTATGACGTAGCCGGAAAAATGATCCCGGTGAACGTGCAACGGCTGGCCGACCACGCCCGCCTGCAACCGTTGAAACCACCGGCGGTGATGGCCGTGGCGCTGAACAATGGCATGTGGTCGCAGACGGCGGATAAGAAATGGATCAACGAAGGGCGCAGCAAAGTACCGGGGGCCATTGAGTCGACCCAGACCTTCAAGTACAGCCTGGCGATCTACCAGCCGGGGACGAAGCTGCCGAAGCTCGATCAGATGAAACTGCTGATTCTGCCGGAGGTTGATCCGCTAACCGTGGGGCCGGGCAAGTCGTTGCCGGTTCGGGTGCTGCTGGACGGTAAGCCGGCGGCGGGCGTGAAGTTGGTGGGCGACTATCGCAGCGCGCCGAATACGTTAAGCACCGAGACCGATGCAGAGGGTCGGGCGCAAGTATTGGTGCGTAATGAAGGGTTGAATGTGATTGCGGCGCAGATGGAGATTGCGCTGAAGGACAACCCGGATGTCGCGACGCGCGGGTTGTTCACGTCGCTGACCTTCCTGGGCGAAGCGCATCACGAGTAACCCACAGCCCCCTTGTGGGAGCGAGCCCTGCTCGCGATAGCGGTCTTGCATTCAACATCAATGCTGAATGTTATGGCCTCATCGCGAGCAGGCTCGCTCCCACAGGATCGGGGAAGCCTTACAGGTCGCCGAGGCCGTCGATCAGCGCCTGATTCTGCTCCGGCGCGCCGATGGAAATCCGCAGGAACTGGGCAATCCGCTCCTGCTTGAAGTGCCGAACGATTACGCCCTGTTCGCGCAACTTCGCCGCCAGCCCTGCCGCATCGTGCTTCGGGTGACGGGCGAAAATGAAGTTCGCCGCCGACGGCAACACCTCAAACCCCTTTGCCTCCAGCTGCGCGACCACCTTTTCGCGACTGTCGATGACCAACCGGCAGGTCTTGTCGAAATACTCACGATCCTCGAACGCCGCCGCAGCCCCCACAATCGCCAGTCGATCCAGCGGGTAGGAGTTGAAGCTGTTCTTGATCCGCTCCAGCGCCTCGATCAGATCCGGATGCCCCACCGCCAGACCAACCCGCAGGCCCGCCAGTGAACGGGACTTGGACAGGGTCTGAGTCACCAGCAGGTTCGGATAACGGTCCACCAGCGTGATCGCCGTTTCACCACCGAAATCAATGTAAGCCTCATCCACCACGACCACCGAATCCGGGCTGGCCTTGAGGATTTGCTCAACCGCGTCCAGCGCCAGCAGGCAACCGGTCGGCGCGTTCGGGTTGGGGAAAATGATCCCGCCGTTCGGCTTGGCGTAGTCCGCCGGGTTGATCTGGAATTGCTCATCCAGCGGCACCGCGTCGAATGCAATGCCGTACAGCCCGCAGTAAACCGGGTAGAAGCTGTAGCTGATATCCGGGAATAGCAGCGGCTGATCGTGTTGCAGCAAACCGTGGAAAATGTGCGCCAGGACTTCATCGGAACCGTTGCCGAGGAACACCTGATTGCCCTGCACGCCGTAGTACCTGGCAACAGCCTGCTTGAGCAGGTCGCTGTTCGGGTCCGGGTAAAGACGCAGGTTATCGTTCAGTTCGGTCTGCATCGCGGCCAGCGCTTTGGGCGATGGACCGTATGGGTTTTCGTTGGTGTTGAGCTTCACCAGTTTTGCCAGCTTCGGCTGCTCGCCCGGCACGTAAGGCACCAGACTCTTGACGAAGGGACTCCAGAATTTACTCATGTTCAGTTGCCCTGCTCTTGAAGAAAGTCTTCGTCAACGATGCGGTATTCGGCGCTCCGCGCGTGAGCGGTCAGCGACTCGCCACGGGCCAGCACGGAAGCGGTTTTGCCCAGTTCGGAGGCACCCTGCTCGGAGCAGAAGATGATCGACGAACGTTTCTGGAAGTCGTAAACACCCAGCGGGGAGGAGAAGCGCGCAGTGCCCGACGTCGGCAACACGTGGTTCGGGCCGGCACAGTAATCGCCCAAAGCTTCGGACGTGTGACGGCCCATGAAGATCGCGCCGGCGTGGCGGATCTGCGGCAACCAGGCCTGCGGATCGGCAACCGACAGCTCCAGGTGTTCCGGCGCGATACGGTTGGCGACTTCAATCGCTTGTTCCATGTCGCGAACCTTGATCAGCGCTCCGCGACCATTGATCGAGGTTTCGATGATTTCGGCGCGTTCCATGGTCGGCAGCAGTTTGGCGATGCTGGCGGCGACCTTGTCAAGGAACTCGGCGTCCGGGCTGACCAGAATCGCCTGGGCGTCTTCGTCGTGCTCGGCCTGGGAGAACAGGTCCATGGCAATCCAGTCCGGATCGGTCTGACCGTCACACACCACGAGGATCTCGGAGGGGCCGGCGATCATGTCGATGCCGACCTGACCGAACACGTGGCGCTTGGCGGTGGCGACATAGATGTTGCCAGGGCCGACCACTTTGTCGACCTTCGGAACGCTTTCGGTGCCGTAAGCCAGCGCCGCAACTGCCTGGGCGCCGCCGATGGTGAACACCCGGTCAACCCCGGCAATGCAGGCCGCGGCCAGCACCAGCTCGTTGATCTCGCCTCGCGGAGTCGGCACGACCATGACCACTTCGCTCACGCCTGCAACCTTGGCCGGAATCGCGTTCATCAGCACCGAAGACGGGTACGACGCCTTGCCGCCCGGCACATACAGACCGGCGCGATCCAGCGGCGTGACCTTCTGGCCCAGCACCGTGCCATCGGCTTCGGTGTAGCTCCAGGAATCCTGCTTCTGTTTTTCGTGGTAGCTGCGCACGCGAGTCGCGGCTTTTTCCAAGGCTTCACGCTGAGGCGCGGTGATGCGGGTCAGGGCCAGTTCCAGGCGTTCACGCGGCAGGATCAGGTCTGCCATGGAGGCGACTTGCAGGCCGTCGAACTTCTGAGTGAATTCCACCAGTGCCGCGTCGCCGCGTTCGCGCACAGCCTTGATGATGTCCAGCACCCGCTGATTGACCGAGTCGTCAGACACACTTTCCCAGCTCAGCAGATGATCCAGATGATGTGCGAAATCCGGGTCAGCAGCGTTGAGTCGGCGAATTGCAGTCGGTGCGGTCATAGCGAGAGCCTCATAGGAATGGCAAAAACTCAGGCGCCCTAACTTAGCAGTCGTTTCCGCTTGGGCACCTGAGAATTCTGGCTATGAGGCGGATAGACGGGCGCGACTCAAGGTCGCGCGGGTGAATCAGCCGCGGTGTCGAGACTCCACTGCTTTGCGCAGGGTGTCGATCAACGCCTGGATTCGGGCGTGCTGCATTTTCATCGAAGCTTTGTTGACGATCAGCCGGGAGCTGATGTCGGCAATGAAATCCTGGGGCTCCAGGCCATTGGCACGCAGAGTGTTACCGGTGTCGACTACGTCGATGATCTTGTCCGCCAGACCGATTAGCGGCGCCAGCTCCATCGAGCCGTAGAGCTTGATGATGTCGACCTGACGGCCTTGCTCGGCATAGTAACGCTTGGCGACGTTGACGAATTTGGTCGCCACCCGCAGACGCCCCTTGGGCTCGACATCGCCGACACGGCCGGCGGTCATCAGCTTGCAGAGGGCAATTCGCAGATCCAGAGGCTCGTACAGACCCTGGCCGCCATATTCCATCAGCACATCTTTACCGGCGACGCCGAGGTCCGCGGCACCATGCTCGACATAAGTCGGCACATCGGTGGCGCGCACGATCAGCAAGCGCACATCGGCCTGGGTTGTGGGGATGATCAGCTTGCGGCTCTTGTCCGGATTCTCGGTCGGCACGATACCCGCTTCAGCCAGAAGCGGCAGGGTGTCGTCAAGGATGCGGCCCTTGGACAGTGCGATGGTCAACATGGGAAACGTCAGTCCTTATCAAGGTACTCATGCCCGGTCGCAAACGGCGCCGGACATACATCGAGGCCGTTACCAGCCCCGACTTGAACAAAATCAACGGGCGCGTCCTTGCGCCCATGCAGCAGAAACTAGCCCGGTACGCGGCGGATCTTCGCGCCGAGCATCTGCAGTTTCTCTTCGATGCACTCGTAACCACGGTCGATGTGGTAGATGCGGTCGATCAGGGTATCGCCTTCGGCGATCAGCGCTGAGATCACCAGGCTGGCCGAAGCACGCAGGTCGGTGGCCATTACTGGCGCGCCCTTGAGCTTCTCGATACCGGTGACGATGGCGGTGTTGCCTTCGACCTGGATATGAGCGCCCATGCGGTGCAGTTCGTAAACGTGCATGAAGCGGTTTTCGAAGATCGTCTCGATCACCGCACCAGTGCCTTCGGCAATGGCGTTGAGGGAGATGAACTGCGCCTGCATGTCGGTCGGGAACGCCGGGTATGGAGCGGTCCGCACGTTGACGGCTTTCGGCCGCTTGCCGTGCATGTTCAGCTCGATCCAGTCTTCGCCGCAGGTGATTTCAGCACCCGATTCGCGGAGCTTTTCCAGAACGGCTTCGAGGATGGTCGGATCAGTGTCCTTGACCTTCACACGACCGCCGGTCACCGCCGCCGCCACCAGGTAGGTGCCGGTCTCGATGCGGTCAGGCATCACTTTGTAAGTGGTGGTGTGCAGACGCTCGACGCCATCGATGGTGATGGTGTCGGTACCGGCGCCGGAAACCTTCGCGCCCATGGCGTTCAGGAAGTTCGCCAGGTCGACGACTTCAGGCTCGCGAGCGGCGTTGGCCAGAACGCTACGGCCCTTGGCCAGAGCGGCCGCCATCATGATGTTTTCGGTACCGGTCACGCTGACGGTGTCGAAGAAGAAGTGCGCACCGCGAAGGCCGCCTTCAGGGGCCTTGGCCTTGATGTAGCCGCCTTCGACGTCGATGACCGCGCCCATGGCTTCGAGGCCACGGATGTGCAGGTCGACCGGACGCGAACCGATGGCGCAACCGCCAGGCAGTGCGACTTCGGCTTCACCGAAACGGGCAACCATCGGGCCCAGCACCAGGATCGAGGCACGCATGGTTTTCACCAGTTCGTACGGCGCGATCAGGGTCTTGATGGTGCGCGGGTCGATTTCGACGCTGAGCTTCTCGTCGATCACCGGCTCGATGCCCATGCGACCGAACAGCTCGATCATCGTGGTGATGTCGTGCAGGTGCGGCAAGTTGGCCACGGTCACCGGGCCATCGCACAGCAAGGTGGCAGCCAGGATCGGCAGGGCAGAGTTCTTTGCCCCGGAAATGCGAATCTCGCCATCAAGACGAGCGCCACCAGTAATAATCAATTTATCCATAAGAATCTCGACGCCCTTGGGCTCAGGTGCGCTCGGCCCAGGCCGCGCTGCTGAAAAATTTCATAGTGACCGCATGGATGCTGCCATCGGTGATCCATGGGTTCAAATGGGCATAGACCTGCTGCTGACGCTTCACCGGGCTCAACGCCGCCAGTTCATCGCTAATCACGTTCAGCTGGAAATTGCAGCCTTCGCCTTCAACTTCCACCTTCGTGTTTGGCAGCTTTCCTTCAAGGAAGCTCTTCACTTCTACGGCCTGCATGCTCAACCTCAATCGGCGCCCTGTGCGCGCGGGTCGGACATCATACAAAAAAGCCCCGCGCCTGCGAACCCCGCATTCACAGGACTCTGACGGGGGGCTTCTTTATAGATGCGGTTCAGGGGTGCGCCAACAGCTCGGTCAATTCGCTGACCTGAGCGATTTCACGCATATCGTCGGGCATCGCGCGAATGCTCAGGGCCTTGCCGGCCGCCTGGGCATCGCGCATGAAGCACAGCAACAGCGACAAGCCGACGCTGCTGGACTTCTCCACCGCTGAGCAATCAACCACCAGCGCAGCCGCGTTACTGGACTTGATCAGCGCCTGCCCCTGCTTGCGCAGGTTCGGGCCTGTGCGGTAATCCAGCACGCCACTGAGCAGCAGCTCGCCGGTTTCGCTCATGCGAATGACCGACTCACTCATTGGGTTTGCTTCTCGGCGGATTTCTCGGTGACTTCCTTGGCTTTGGCGACTTCCCCGGCCCAACCGTTGATGGTCTTGTCCAGGTCGTTGCCATTGCGCTGCATCGCATCAGCGAACTGATCGCGGAACAGCTTGCCAATGTTGATGCCGTTGATGATCACGTTGCGCAGCTTCCACTCGCCGTTGATCTTCTCAAGTGTATAAGACACAGGATAGATCGCGCCGCTGCTACTCTTGACCGTCATGCCAACGCTGGTACGGTCGCCTGACTCATCCTTGGCAGGATCGACGACGATGCCCTGGTTGTCGTACTCAAGCAAAGCATTGCCATAGAACTGGAACAGGCCTTTTTTGAAGTTCTCGACAAACTTCTGCATCTGCTCGGGCGTGGCCTTGCGTGAATACTTGACCGTCATGATGCTCTTGGAAATGCCTTCGGCATCCACCACAGGCCCGACGATGGTGTTCAGCGCCGTATAAAAGTCCTGCGGGTCCTGTTTGTACTTTTCTTTGTTGGCGGCAAGATCCGCCAACAACCGGGTGGTGGTGTCCTGTACCAGATCGTGCGCGGAAGGCGCCGCCACGGCGTTAGCCATCAACGGCAAAGCCGCGAGTATTACCAACAGGCCACGTCGCAAGATAGAGATCATTCAAAAGCTCCTCATTTGGCGTCTTTGCTAACGGTATTGAGCAGGAATTTACCGATCAGGTCCTCGAGCACCAGCGACGACTGCGTGTCGTGGATGGTTCCCCCTTCCTTGAGCAGGGTTTCTTCCCCGCCCACGCTGATACCGATGTATTTCTCACCCAACAGGCCAGCGGTCAGGATAGATGCAGTGGAGTCAGTCGGCAGATTATCTACGCGCTTTTCCAGTTGCATGGTCACCCGACCGGTGAAGCTGTCGCGATCCAGATCGATTGCGGTGACTTTGCCGATGGTGACACCGGCCATGGTCACTTTAGCTCTGACCGTCAAACCGGCGATATTGTCGAAATACGCATAAAGTTTATAAGTATCGGTGCTCGCCGTCGGAGCCAGGCCACTGACCCGCAGCGCAAGCAACAGCAAAGCCAGGATGCCAGCCAGCAAGAAAAGGCCGACACCGATTTCCAGGGTGCGGTTTTGCATCAGAAATCTCCAAACATCAAGGCGGTCAAGATAAAGTCCAGGCCAAGTACAGCCAAAGAGGCATACACCACGGTCTTGGTAGTGGCACGACTGATCCCCTCGGAAGTGGGCTCGCAGTCATAGCCTTGGAATACGGCGATCCAGGTCACGACGAAGGCAAAAACGATGCTTTTGATAATACCGTTGAGCACATCGTCGACAAACGTCACGCTGTTCTGCATGTTCGACCAGTAGGAGCCTTCATAGACACCCAGCCAGTCGACGGCCACCCACGAACCGCCCCAGATACCCACCACGCTGAAAATCGTCGTCAGCACCGGCAAGGAAATGAAACCGGCCCACAGGCGCGGGGCAATGATGTACTTGAGCGGGTCGACCCCGATCATTTCCAGGCTGGACAATTGCTCGGTGGACTTCATGTTGCCGATTTCGGCGGTCAGCGCCGACCCAGCGCGCCCGGCGAACAGCAAGGCCGTGACCACCGGCCCCAGTTCACGCAGCAGCGTCAACGCGACCATCTGCCCGACGGCCTGTTCCGAACCGTAGCTGGACAGAATATTGAACCCCTGCAGGGCCAGCACCATGCCGATGAACACCCCGGAGACCACGATGATCACCAGGGACATCACGCCCACCGAATGCAGTTGCTTGACCAGCAAGCCGAAACCGCCGCCGATGCCGCCACGACCGAGCAAGGCATGGAACAGGAACAACGCCGAACGCCCGAACACCGCCATCACATCGATGCCGGCATGACCGAAACGGCGCACCCTTTCTATTAGTGTGATCTTGCGCATCAACGCTTCCCCAGAAGATCTGCGCGGTAATCCGGCGCTGGAAAGTGGTATGCGACCGGGCCGTCGGGTTCGCCAGTCAAGAATTGACGAATACGTGGCTCATCCGATTTCATCAGATCCTTGGGCGTGCCTTGCCCCAACACTTGCCCGTCGCCCACCACGATGAGGTGGTCGGCGATGCTCGCGGTCTCGGCCAGGTCGTGGGAAACCACAATGCTGGTGATGTTCAGCGCATCGTTGAGCAGGCGGATCAAGCGCACCAGCACGCCCATGGCGATCGGGTCCTGGCCGACGAAAGGCTCGTCGTACATCAGGATTCGCGGATCGAGAGCAATTGCCCGGGCCAGCGCGACGCGACGTTTCATGCCGCCGGACAATTCGTCAGGCATCAGGTCGATGGCGCCACGCAAGCCAACAGCCTGCAATTTGAGCAGGACAATGTCGCGGATCATTTCTTCCGGCAGCGCTGTATGAACACGTAGCGGAAAAGCGACGTTCTCGAACACATCAAGGTCGGTAAACAATGCACCGCTCTGAAACAGCACACCCATGTGCTTGCGCGCATCGAACAGATCGTTGCGCGACAGTGTTGGCAGGTTCTGGCCATTGACCCAGACTTCGCCGCTGGTGGGGCGCAATTGTGCGCCGATCAGCCGCAACAGCGTGGTCTTGCCACACCCGGAAGGTCCCATGATGCCGGTAACCTTGCCGCGCGGGATGCGGATATCGATGTTATTGAAAATGCTGCGCGTACCGCGCTTGAAGGTCAGTCCCTTCAGCTCGACCGCGTAGGCGTTATCGGCACTCATCTAAACTCCTTGCGATGCAGCCTCTCACTCGGACGCCTGGCTTTCTGGCGAAAGCACATACCTCCCCGGGCAGGCCGAACTGGCGGCGAACTATATCACTGCAAAGCTCAAGCGCCCAAGGCCCAAGCCGGGCATGTTCAGCAACATGACTGCCCGAAATCATCCATTTAGAGAGGATTCGGTAACAAGGAATGACAAACCGCGACGAACTAGCGTGAGGGTTTTGATCATTACCGCTATAATCGCCGCCTTTTCATCAGGCTATTCGATTTCCGACATGAACCAATCCAGCGACCTGATTCAATCCGCACAACGCACCATCCGTTTGGAACTGGAAGCCGTACAAGGCTTGCTACCCCATATCAATGCGGATTTCGTACGTGCGTGCGAGATGATTCTGGCCAGCAAAGGCCGCGTAGTCGTGGTCGGCATGGGCAAATCGGGGCACATCGGCAACAAGATTGCCGCCACCCTGGCCAGCACCGGCACCACAGCGTTCTTCGTGCATCCGGCCGAGGCCAGCCATGGCGACATGGGCATGATCACCCGTGATGACATCATTCTGGCGCTGTCGAACTCCGGCTCCACCAACGAGATCGTCACCTTGCTGCCGCTGATCAAACGCCAGGGCATTCAAATGATCAGCCTGACCGGCAACCCCGAGTCGCCGCTGGCCAAGGCGGCGGAAGTCAACCTCAATGTAAGCGTCGAACACGAAGCCTGCCCGCTGAATCTGGCACCTACCTCGTCGACCACCGCGGCACTGGTCATGGGTGATGCTCTCGCCGTTGCCTTGCTTGAAGCTCGCGGCTTTACCGCCGAAGATTTCGCCTTTTCCCACCCGGGCGGCGCCCTTGGCCGCCGCTTGTTGCTGAAAGTGGAAAACGTCATGCATGCCGGCACCGAATTGCCGCAAGTGATGTGCGGTACGCTGCTCAAGGATGCCTTGATGGAAATGACCCGTAAGGGATTGGGCATGACCGTTGTACTGAGTACGGATGGAAAACTCGCCGGGATCTTCACCGACGGCGACCTGCGTCGCACGCTGGACCGCACCATCGATATCCACAGCACGACCATTGATGAAGTGATGACCGCCCACGGCAAGACCGCCCGCGCCGAGATGCTCGCCGCCGAGGCCCTGAAAATCATGGAAGACCACAAGATCAACGCACTGGTAGTGGTCGACAGCGAAGACCGTCCGGTCGGCGCCTTGAACATGCACGATTTGCTGCGTGCGGGAGTAATGTAATGAGCACGGACCTGCTGCAACGCGGCAAACAGATCAAACTGGCGGTGTTCGACGTCGATGGTGTGCTGACCGACGGGCGCCTGTACTTCCTCGAAGACGGTAGCGAATTCAAGACGTTCAACACCCTCGACGGCCAAGGCATCAAGATGTTGATGGCCGCCGGCGTGCAGACCGCTATCATCAGCGGCCGCAAGACCCCGGTGGTTGAACGGCGCGCGAAGAACCTCGGCATTCCGCACCTTTACCAGGGTCGCGAAGACAAACTGGTGGTGCTCGACGAACTTCTTGGCCAGCTAAACCTGAGCTATGAACAAGTGGCCTACCTGGGCGACGACCTGCCGGACCTGCCGGTGATTCGCCGCGTAGGCCTTGGCATGGCGGTGGCCAGCGCCGCCAGTTTCGTGCGCGAACACGCCCACGGCATCACCCAGGCCCGCGGTGGCGAGGGGGCCGCTCGCGAATTCTGCGAATTGATCCTGCGCGCCCAGGGCCGCCTCGATGCGGCCAACGCCGCGTACCTGTGAGCCCATCATGCTGAGCAAGAAAATTCGTAACATCCTGGTGTTCGGTTGCATCGCCGCGATTTTTGCAGCGGTCGGCTACTGGAACATCAGCCCGGAGCGTTTCCTCGACAAGCCGGTGGTGAAGGTCGATGAAACCGCGATCGACTATTACGCCATCAACGCCCACAGCGTGCAGTACCTGCCCGACGGCAAACTGCAATACGAGATGACGTCGGACAAGGTCGAACACGTCAAAGCGAGCGAGGTGACGTTGCTGACCAATCCGGACCTGAACATGTTCCGTGGCACCGAATTCCCCTGGCACGTCCAGAGCGAGCGCGGCGAAGTCAACCCGGACGGCACTCAGGTCGAGCTGATTGACTCGGTACGTATCACGCGTTTCGACGAAAAAAACCGCAAAACCCTGATTACCACCACCCGTATGACAGTGTTCCCGCAGCAGCAATATGCGCAGACCGATCAACCCGTTAGAATCGACGGCGCCGGCGGTGTATCGACAGGCAACGGAATGAAAGCGTACTTGAAAGAAAGCAGGATACACCTGCTATCTAACGTAAGAGGACAGTATGAGGCTCGTTAAAACCCTCCCTATTTTGCTCAGTCTGGGCGCAGCACTGGGAAGCGTGAGCGCCTGGGCTCTGCCGAACGATCAAGAGCAGCCTATCCGCATTCAGGCCGACGATGCCCAACTGGACGACAAGAACGGCGTTGCCACCTATAAGGGCGATGTAATCATCACCCAAGGCTCGATGAAGGTCACCGGCAATACCGTGACCATCACCCGCACCCCGGCCGGCGACATCGACGTGGTAACTTCGGTGGGCAACCTCGCCTACTTCGAGCAACTGCAAACGGCGGGCGATACCAAGCCGGTCCAGGGCTACGGCGTAACTATCCAGTACCACGCCTCGCAAAACCGCGTAGTGCTGATCGATCGCGCCAAGGTCATCGATAAGGACAACAACGTCACCCAAGGCGAGAAAATCGTCTACGACACGGTCAAAAAGCTTGCGAGCGCCGGTCGCGCCACGGGTAACAAGGTCACCGAGGCACGCCCTCGCATCGACATGGTGATCCAGCCGAAGAAGAAAACCGACGAGCAAAAGGCCCAGTAATGGCAACTCTGAAAGCTCAGCATCTGGCCAAGAGCTACAAGAGCCGTCAGGTCGTGCGCGACGTCAGCCTGTCCATCGACAGCGGTCAGATCGTCGGCCTGCTTGGCCCTAACGGCGCCGGTAAAACCACCTGTTTCTATATGATTGTCGGCCTGGTACAGGCTGACCAGGGCCGCGTACTGATCGACGACCTGGACGTCAGCCACCAGCCGATGCACGGTCGTGCGAAGGCGGGCATCGGCTATCTTCCGCAAGAAGCGTCGATCTTCCGCAAACTGTCGGTGGCCGACAACATCATGGCCATCCTCGAGACCCGTAAGGAGCTCGATCAGGCCGGTCGTCGCCAAGAGCTGGAAAGCCTGCTGCAGGAATTTCACATCCATCACATCCGCGACAATCTCGGCATGAGTCTGTCCGGTGGTGAACGCCGCCGTGTGGAAATTGCCCGGGCACTGGCTACAAACCCGAAATTCATCCTCCTCGACGAACCCTTCGCCGGCGTGGACCCGATTTCGGTGGGCGACATCAAGCAGATCATCCATCACCTCAAGGCTAAAGGCATTGGCGTGTTGATCACGGACCACAACGTTCGTGAGACCCTGGATATCTGCGAAACCGCCTACATCGTCAACGATGGCCAACTGATTGCTGAAGGTGACTCCGCCACCATCCTCGCCAATGAACTGGTCAAGGAAGTGTATCTGGGCCACGAGTTCCGCCTGTAAGCACCTGAGGTGCCCGGGTCGCCGAGGGAGCGCTCGCTTCAATAAAAAATCAATAACTTTTTATTGTTACAGCGCTCTAGGCAAACACTTCAGTTTCGGGCATATAATTTGCTTATGTTTGGCGCTTCGGCGCCCTGTAGTGGATGGCGCATGTGCGCCGGCGAATAAGGTGTTAAGCCCCTGCCATGAAACCATCGCTAGTCTTGAGAATGGGCCAGCAGCTGACGATGACACCGCAGCTGCAACAGGCCATCCGCCTGCTCCAATTGTCGACCCTGGACCTGCAACAGGAAATCCAGGAGGCTCTGGAGTCCAATCCGATGCTCGAACGCCAGGAAGAAGGCGACGACTTCGATAACGCCGACCCCTTGGCCGATAGCGCCGAACAGAAACCCAACGCCGACATTCAGGAACCCTCCTACCAGGAAACCGCCCCGACGGTGGACAACCTTGAGGAAGGCGACTGGAACGAGCGCATCCCCAACGAATTGCCCGTCGACACAGCCTGGGAGGATGTCTACCAGACCAGCGCCAGCAGCCTGCCGAGCAACGATGACGACGAGTGGGATTTCACCACCCGCACATCGGTCGGTGAAAGCCTGCAAAGCCATTTGCTCTGGCAACTGAACCTGGCACCGATGTCCGACACCGATCGCCTGATCGCCGTGACCTTGATCGACTGCATCAACAATCAGGGCTACCTGGACGAAACCCTCGAGGAAATCCTCGAAGCGTTCGACCCGGAGCTGGACATCGAACTGGACGAAATCGAAGCCGTCCTGCACCGCATCCAGCAATTCGAACCCGCTGGCATCGGCGCCCGCAACCTCGGTGAATGCCTGCTACTGCAACTGCGCCAGTTGTCCGCCAAGACCCCTTGGCTGGCCGAAGCCAAGCGCCTGGTCACCGATTACATCGACCTGCTCGGCAGCCGCGATTACAGCCAGCTGATGCGCCGCATGAAGCTCAAGGAAGATGAGCTGCGCCAGGTCATCGAATTGGTCCAGAGCCTCAATCCACGCCCGGGCTCACAAATCGAGTCCACCGAAGCCGAATACGTCGTTCCCGACGTGATCGTGCGCAAGGACAACGAGCGCTGGCTGGTGGAGCTGAACCAGGAATCGGTGCCACGCCTGCGGGTCAACGCCCAATATGCCGGTTTCGTGCGCCGCGCCGATACCAGCGCTGACAACACCTTCATGCGTAATCAGTTGCAGGAAGCTCGCTGGTTCATCAAGAGCCTGCAAAGCCGCAATGAAACCCTGATGAAAGTCGCCACCCAGATCGTCGAGCATCAACGCGGCTTTCTCGAATACGGTGACGAAGCCATGAAGCCGTTGGTGCTGCATGACATTGCCGAAGCAGTCGGCATGCATGAATCGACGATTTCACGGGTGACCACGCAAAAATTCATGCATACCCCACGGGGCATCTATGAACTGAAATACTTTTTTTCCAGCCACGTCAGTACCTCTGAAGGCGGTGAATGCTCGTCCACGGCGATCCGCGCGATCATCAAAAAACTGGTTGCCGCGGAAAATCAGAAAAAGCCGTTGAGTGACAGCAAGATCGCTGGTTTACTGGAGGCACAAGGCATTCAGGTAGCCCGTCGCACCGTCGCCAAGTACCGCGAATCCCTGGGGATCGCGCCTTCCAGCGAACGGAAGCGGTTGATGTAGCCGCCGGGCTCGCCACAGCGTTCCAGTGGCAGGCATTTCTGCCTGCCGCTTTATGCACTGGCAACGAAGGAGAAGCTGTATGCAAGTCAACATCAGTGGACACCAACTGGAAGTGACCGAACCCCTGCGCACCTACATCGGCGAAAAACTCGACCGATTAGAGAGGCATTTCGACAAGATCACTAATGTGCAAGTCACGATGAACGTCGAAAAACTGCTGCAGAAGATCGAAGCCACGCTGCATATTCCCGGCGGAGAAGTGGTCGCCAATGCCGAGCATACGGACATGTATGCCGCCATCGACCTGCTGACCGACAAGCTGGATCGCCAACTTAAAAAGCATAAGGAAAAGACCCAGAGCCTCCTCCAGGGCGCGACCGGTCGTTAACACCCCCAATCCATGATCCGACTAGAAACCATCCTGACCCCCGGCCGTTCCCAAGTGAACGCGCCGGGTGGCAGTAAAAAGAAAGCCCTCGAGCAAATTGCCAACCTTATCCACCGCGAAGTACCGGATCTGGAAATGCAGGACGTCTTCGAGGCCTTGATTGCCCGTGAGAAACTCGGTTCTACCGGTTTCGGCAACGGCATCGCCATCCCCCACTGCCGGCTCAAAGGCTGCACCTCGCCAATCAGTGCGCTGCTGCACCTGGAAGCCCCTATCGATTTCGATGCCATCGACGGTGCCCCGGTTGACCTGCTGTTTGTGCTGCTGGTCCCGGAAGCCGCCACCGATGCACACCTGGAATTGCTGCGCCAGATTGCCAGCATGCTGGATCGCAAGGAAGTGCGTGAAAAACTGCGCAGCGCCCCGAGCAACCAAGCCTTGTATCAGGTTGTCCTGGACGAGCAGAACGGTCACTAATCATGCGCCTGATCATCGTCAGTGGCCGCTCCGGCTCAGGTAAAAGTACCGCCCTCGATGTGCTCGAGGACAACGGCTACTACTGCATCGACAACCTGCCTGCCGGCTTGCTGCCGGAACTGGCCGAACGCGCGCTGATTCACACCGAACTGGCACAACCGCTGGTGGCCGTGTCCATCGATGCACGCAACTTGCCAAGCCACCTGTCACGGTTCCCCGAATTGCTGGAGGAGGTCCGCAGCCGGCATATCCAGTGCGATGTGCTGTATCTGGACGCTGACGAAGAAACCTTGCTCAAGCGCTTTTCGGAAACTCGCCGTCGTCACCCGTTGAGCAGCGCCAATCGTTCGCTGGCGGAGGCGATCCAGGATGAAACCAATCTGCTGGGGCCTATCGCCGATCTGGCTGACCTCAAGGTCAACACCACCAATCTGAACCTGTATCAGCTACGCGATACCATCAAGCTGCGCCTGCTGAATCAGCCGGAGCCCGGCACTGCGTTCCTGGTGGAATCTTTCGGGTTCAAGCGTGGCATGCCGGTGGACGCCGATCTGGTGTTCGACGTGCGCTGCCTGCCCAACCCTTACTGGAAGCCGGAGCTACGGGCACAGTCCGGGCTCGATCAACCGGTGGCCGAGTACCTGGCGGCACAGCCGGACGTAGAAGAGATGTTCCAGGACATTTCCTCATACTTGCTCAAGTGGCTACCCCGCTTTGCCGCCAGCAATCGCGCCTATGTCACCATTGCCATTGGCTGCACTGGCGGGCATCACCGCTCTGTCTACCTGACCGAACGTCTGGGTCAGGTCCTGCAAAAAACCCTGAAGAACGTCCAGGTCCGCCACCGCGACCTCAGCTAAAGGATTCACATCGCGATGCCTGCTCTGGAAATCGAAATCATCAACAAGCTGGGCCTGCATGCCCGCGCGTCTGCAAAATTCGTTGGGGTAGCGGGTCAGTATCCTTGCCAGATCAGGGTTGGCCGTACACCGGAATCAATGATCGACGGCAAAAGCATCATGGCCATGATGATGCTGGCCGCTGGCAAAGGCACCACAATTCACCTGAATACCGAAGGCGAGCAGGAACAGGAAGCGCTGGATGCATTGGTGGCACTGATCAACAACTTCTTCGACGAAGGCGAATAAACAGCAAAAGATCGCAGCCTCGTTTCACTCGACAGCTCCTACGGCATCCGATCCTTGTAGGAGCTGTCGAGTGAAACGAGGCTGCGATCTTTTGATCCTGTTTTTCAAGTCAACGCTGTATCCATCACCATCATCAGACAAAACCCGATCAGCAGCCCAAGGCTGGCCAGTTTGTCGTGACCATGGCGGCGCGATTCGGGGATGACTTCGTGAGTCACCACCAGCAACATCGCACCGGCCGCCAGTGCCAGCCCCAAAGGCAACAGCAGTTCGGCCAGGCTCACCAGCCAGGCGCATAACAATGCAAAGACCGGCTCGACCAACCCTGATGCAGCACCGATCAGGAACGCCTTGACCCGCGACATCCCTGCTCCGGCCAACACCAACGCAATGACCAGTCCTTCCGGCACATCCTGCAAGGCGATGCCCATGGCCAGGCTGTCGGCGTCAGGCATGCCACCGCCCGCCGAAACGCCAACCGCCATGCCTTCGGGGATGTTGTGGGCGATGATGGCAAACACAAACAACCAGATCCGCGGTGGAATCACCGATCGCTTCAGTGTCCCCACGAGCATTTCGGGCGTAGCGCCAGACACCCTGCGATCCACCAGAAACAACCCGAATGCGCCCAGAAGGATGCCGAAGCTGATCAGGCCGCTGGCCGCCCAAGGCGTCAGCCCGAGGTTTTCTGCCGCGGCAATGCCCGGCACGATCAGCGAAAACGCCGTCGCGGCGAGCATCACCCCGGCTCCGAAACCGAGCAATATGTCGCTGACAGCCTGAGGTATCTGCCGAATCACCAGCACCGGCACCGCGCCCAAAGCCGTACCCAAGGCACAAATCGCCCCGCCTTGCAGGGCGCGCTGCAGTTTCGGTTCGAGGTCCAGCCAGCTCAGCCCTTGGGCAGCCAATAACGTCATACCCGCCAGCAGTAACAGCGATCCCAGTGCGTAACGAAACATTCGTCCACTTCCGACCGCCAGTGTTTCAGTGCCCATAGTCAGCCCTGGATTGTTTTATAGAGACTTAGGGGGGCGCTCTCAACTAGTTCCCCCTCCGCGTTGTCGCCTTAAAGCGGGCCAGGCAAGGCGCAGGCCGCTGGGAATGGTTGTTCCCTTTCCAAGGCCTGCAACGCAGCCTGGCCCGCTTTAAGGCACAACCCGAAGGGCCGGGCCTGCTGTTGTGCAGGGCTGCGTTGCTCGAAGCTTATTTGGAATGACCAAACCACGCTTCTCGCGCCTTGCCCTGCACAACAGCAGACCCGGCGCGGAGGGGAAACTAGTTGAGAACGCCCCCTAAACCAGCGCAGCCTGATAACGCGCAGCGACTTCAGGCCAATTGATCACGTTGTAGAACGCATTGATGTAATCCGGACGACGGTTCTGATAACGCAGGTAATAAGCATGTTCCCAGACGTCCAGGCCAAGGATCGGCGTATTGCCGTTCATCAACGGGCTGTCCTGGTTGCCGCTGCTTTCAACGATCAAGATCTTTTGCGGCGTCATACTCAACCAGGCCCAACCGCTGCCAAAACGGGTCAACGCAGCTTTGGTGAAGGCCTCCTTGAAGCTGTCGAGACCACCCAGCTGTTCGTCGATCGCCTTGGCCAGCGAGCCTTCAGGTTGGCCTCCGCCGTTGGGTGCCATCACTTCCCAGAACAACGAATGGTTGGCATGCCCACCGCCCTGATTGATCACTGCAGCACGGAGCTTTTCCGGCAATTGCTGGACAGCCGCCACCAGTTTTTCCACCGGCCATTCAGCAAATTCAGTGCCTTCGACTGCAGCGTTGAGGTTGTTGATGTAGGTCTGGTGGTGTTTGGTGTAGTGGATTTCCATGGTTTGCGCATCGATGTGCGGCTCCAGGGCGTCGTAGGCGTACGGCAAGGCGGGCAAGGTAAAAGCCATTTCAATGAACTCCATGTTGTAAGGGCGCAGGCTGATGCGAGGTCGAAGCGGTGTCGGTGCGCAGCAATCTGTGGGTGCGCGGATACTCGCCGTGTTCGCTGATGAAATTCAGCAGCTCGACATAGGTTTTGCTGCTCTGGCGTAGCGCGGCTTCACGCAAGGCCGGCGCCAGTCGCGGGTCCTGCATGGTCTGCAAAAGCCGTTGATGGATCGCGCACAGGTACTCGGCGCTCTCCTCCGGCTGGTTCAGACGCAGGTGCAGGTCCGCCAGGTTATGGTGGGAAATCACGCAAGCCGCCACCGCTTCGTCGGCATCCGCCCAGCGCTCGAACAACACCTGGGCCAGGGCCAATGCCTGCAAGTAGGCCTCGCGGGCATCGATCAGCTCGCCCAGCATGAAACAGCGATTTGCTCTTTCGATCGTGCGTTTCCAGTGCTCCATGGTGAGCCTCCAAAGCGGTAGCGGTGATTACACGCCGCCTGCGGTGAGCTTCTCCGGGTTGAGCAATTCTTCCAGTTGGCTGCGCGTCAGGTCGGTGTGTTCCAGGGCGACATCGATCACCGGCCGGCCCTGCTGATAAGCCTTCTTGGCAATCTCAGCAGCTTTTTGGTAACCAATGATCGGGTTGAGTGCGGTGACCAGAATCGGATTGCGCGACAGCGCTTCCTTGAGCCGGGCCTCGTTGACCTTGAAGCTGGCAATAGCCTTGTCGCCCAGCAGACGGCTGGCGTTGGCCAGCAACTCGATACTGCTCAGCAGGTTCTGGGCGATGATCGGCAGCATGACGTTCAGCTCGAAATTGCCCGACTGACCGGCGACGGTGATCACCGTGTCGTTGCCAATCACCTGAGCGGCGACCATGGCGGTGGCTTCGGGGATCACCGGATTGACCTTGCCGGGCATGATCGACGATCCGGGCTGCAAGGCTTCGAGTTCGATTTCACCGAGCCCGGCCAACGGGCCGGAATTCATCCAGCGCAGGTCATTGGCGATTTTCATCAAGGAAACCGCCGTGGCCTTGAGCTGCCCTGAAACGCTGACCGCCGTGTCCTGCGAGCCGATTAGCGCAAACAGGTCCTTGCCCGGCGTGAACTGCACCTGCGTCAGTTGGCTGAGTTGCTGGCTGAAACGCGCCGCAAACTCTGGATGGGCATTGATCCCGGTACCCACCGCCGTGCCGCCCTGGGCCAGGGATTGCAGGCTTGGCAGCAGATCCTGCAGGTGACCGATATTGGCCTTGAGCTGTTGCGCCCAGCCATTGAGCACCTGACTCATGCGCACAGGCATGGCGTCCATCAAATGGGTACGCCCGGTTTTGACGAACGGATGAACCTGCTCGGCCTTGTGCTCGATCACCTGCACCAGATGCACCAGCGCCGGCAGCAACTGCTCATGCAAGCTCAACGCGGCGCTGACATGGATGGTGGTCGGGATGATGTCGTTGCTGCTTTGGCCGCAATTGACGTGATCGTTGGGATTGACCGGCTCGCCCAACAAGCGGCTGGCCAGGGTGGCGATCACTTCGTTGGCGTTCATGTTGGAACTGGTGCCGGAACCGGTCTGGAAGATATCCACCGGGAAGTGCTGCATGAAGTCGCCTTCAAGCAGTCCTTGAGCGGCGTCGACGATCGCCTTGCCCTGGGATTCGCTGATCTGTTTGAGTTCGACGTTGGCTCGGGCGGCAGCGGCCTTGGCCAGAATCAGCGCCCGGATGAACTGCACGGGCATCGGTTTGCCGCTGATCGGGAAGTTATCCACCGCGCGTTGGGTTTGCGCGCCGTACAAAGCATCAATCGGGACATTTAACTCGCCCATGCTGTCGCGTTCGATACGTGTGTTATTCATCAGGAGATCCTTGCACCAGTTCTATGAGAGGAATCGAAGGTTGCAACTCGCAAGTCGCCAATTGCCACGCGTAGCTTTGCCAACGTTTGAGGCGGCATTTGCAGAGTGACTGCCGCTCGAGATCGCGCAACGGCCGCCAGGCCTGGTCGAGACACAAGCTGCGCCAGTGCCAGGGCAGCGCGACGTCGGCGGCCGTGTCGAGCAATAAACGGAAGGAAGTTTCGGCGATGGTCCAGGGAGCGGTGGCCGTGCAACACGCCAGATACCGGCCTTCGGCCAGGTAATGTTCAATCAGGCGCGGCTCGTCAGGGTCCATGGCGCAACGGATCTGGCGACTCATCCAGCGCCAGCTTTCGAGGTAAGGCTGCTCGTGCAAGGCAGAACTCATGATCCGGGCTCATTCGGTAATGAGATTTATTATTAGATGATAATGAGAACCAAAACAAGGTCTACAGCCCACACCGATCATGTGGGAGCGAGCCTGCTCGCGATATTGGCGGAACATTCGCCAACTTTGTCGACTGACACATCGCTATCGCGAGCAGGCTCGCTCCCACAGGGGAACACTGCAAGGCGCATAAAAAAGGCGCGCCACCCAACGGTGGCGCGCCTTTTTGTGCAGCGATCTGAGGCTTAGCTACCCGCCACCGTCATCCGCTCGATCAACACCGACCCGGTGCGAATATTGCTGCGCAGTTCCAGGTCATTACCAACTGCGATGATCTGCTTGAACATGTCACGCATATTGCCGGCGATAGTCACCTCCTGCACCGCGAACTGGATTTCGCCGTTCTCGACCCAGAAACCCGCCGCGCCCCGGGAATAATCGCCAGTGACCATGTTCAGGCCCTGCCCCATCAGTTCGGTGACCAGCAAGCCTCGGCCCATGCGGCGCAGCAAGGCTGCCTGATCTTCATCGCCGTGGGTGACGAACAGGTTGTGCACGCCGCCGGCGTTGGCGGTGCTCGGCATGCCTAGCTTACGACCGGAGTAGGTGCCGAGTACGTAGGACACCAACTCGCCCTTCTCCACGAAGGGCTTGGCGTAGGTCGCCAGGCCATCGCCGTCGAAGGCCGAACTGCCCAGAGCGCGCATCAAATGCGGACGCTCATCGATGGTCAGCCATTCCGGGAAAAGCTTCTGCCCCAGGGTGCCTTCGAGGAACGAGGATTTGCGGTACAGACTGCCACCGGAAATCGCCGACAGGAAACTGCCGAACAAGCCACCGGCCAGTTCCGCAGAAAACAGCACCGGCACTTCGCAAGTCGGCACCGGACGCGCGCCCAGGCGGCTCGCCGCCCGTTGCGCGGCACGTTGGCCGATGCTCTCCGGAGAGGCCAGCAAATTGCCCTGACGGTTCACGTCATACCAGTAATCGCGCTGCATCTGGCCATCGGCTTCGGCGATCATCACGCAACTGAGGCTGTGACGAGTCGACGCGTAGCCACCGATAAAACCGTGGCTGTTGCCGTAAACCCGGCAGCCCTGGTGAGTGCTGAGGGTGGTGCCGTCGGCATTCTTGATCCGGCTGTCGGCGGCAAACGCCGCCGCTTCACAGGCCAGGGCCTGCTCGATGGCTTGCTCCGGGGTAATGTCCCATTGATGAAACAGGTCGAAATCCTGCAGATCCTTGGCCATCAGCGCGGCATCCGCCAGGCCCGAGGCTTCGTCTTCAGACGTGTGCTTGGCGATGGCGAGTGCCGCGGCGACGGTTTCGCGAATCGCTTCCGGGCCGCTGGCCGATGTGCTGGCCGAGCCCTTGCGCTGGCCTACGTACAAGGTGATGCCGAAGCCCTGATCGCGATTGAACTCAACGGTTTCGACTTCCCGCTGACGCACCGTGGTCGACAAGCCCTGCTCCAGCGACACGGCCACTTCACAGGCACTGGCGCCCTGGCGCTTGGCTTCAGCGATGATCTGCTCGACTTGTTCTTGCAGTGCCGGCAACGCTTGTGGGCCGACGCTTTCAACTGCACTCATGCTGTTCTCCACTCAAATTCTGCTTTCGGCTGGGGCCTTCGAGCGACCGGGCCGGACAAGCGGCCCCCGACTGGTTATCATGGCGGCGTTTCTTTGCGGACGGCCACCATGGTTGATTCTTACGACGACTCCCTCGATACGGGAGAAAAAAGCAAATCCCAGGTTAAACGCGAGCTGCATGCTCTGGTTGACCTCGGCGAGCGCCTTACAACGCTCAAGCCTGACTTGCTGGCAAAACTGCCATTGACCGACGCTATGCGCCGGGCCCTGGCCGATGCGCCCAAGCACACCGCGAATATCGCGCGTAAACGGCACCTTATGTTCATCGGCAAACTGATGCGCGATCAGGACACTGACGCCATTCTGACTCTGCTCGATCAACTCGATGCCTCCACTCGGCAGTACAACGAACGTTTCCATGGCCTGGAACGCTGGCGCGATCGCTTGATCGCGGGCGACGATGCAGTCCTGGAGAAGTTCGTGCTCGACTACCCGGAAGCTGATCGTCAGCAATTGCGCTCCCTGATCCGTCAGGCCCAGCACGAACTGGCGACCAACAAGCCACCGGCTTCGAGCCGTAAAATCTTCAAGTACATCCGTGAGCTGGACGAGACTCAACGCGGTCTGCGTTAAGTCCCGAATCGGGTGAGTCGCTACGCGGTTCACCCGAAGCTCCATCCCTCAAGATCCTGTGCCACCCACAGTGATCGCATCGATTTTCAGCGTTGGCTGGCCGACACCCACCGGCACCGACTGCCCATCCTTGCCACACGTGCCCACACCGCTGTCCAGCGCCAGATCGTTACCGACCATCGACACCTTGCTCATGGCTTCCGGCCCGTTGCCGATCAACGTCGCACCTTTGACCGGGGCAGTAATCTTGCCGTCTTCGATCAGGTACGCCTCGCTGGTGGAGAACACGAACTTGCCGCTGGTGATGTCCACCTGGCCACCGCCGAGGTTGGCGCAGTAGATGCCGCGCTTCACCGAGGCGATGATTTCCGCCGGGTCGCTTTCGCCACCGAGCATGTAAGTGTTGGTCATGCGCGGCATCGGCAGGTGCGCATAGGACTCCCGACGACCGTTGCCGGTGCGGGCCACGCCCATCAGACGCGCATTAAGCTTGTCCTGCATATAACCTTTGAGCACGCCGTTTTCGATCAGCGTGGTGCACTCGGTCGGGGTGCCTTCGTCGTCGACGCTCAGCGAACCACGGCGCCCGGCGAGGGTGCCGTCATCGACGATGGTGCAGAGCTTCGAGGCAACCATCTCGCCCATGCGCCCGCTGTAGGCCGAACTGCCCTTGCGGTTGAAATCGCCTTCCAGGCCATGACCGACAGCTTCGTGCAGCAACACGCCTGACCAACCGGAACCCAACACCACCGGCAACGTACCGGCCGGGGCCGGGATCGCTTCCAGATTCACCAGCGCCTGACGCAACGCTTCGCGGGCATAGCCCATGGCGCGGTCGTCGCTGAGGAAATAGCGGTAATCGGTACGACCGCCACCGCCATGACCGCCGCGTTCACGACGACCATTCTGCTCGACGATCACGCTGACGTTGAAACGCACCAGTGGTCGCACATCCGCCGCCAGCCCGCCGTCGGTGGAAGCAATCAAAATCCGCTCCCAGACCCCGGCCATGCTCACGGTGACTTGCTGGATACGCGGGTCGAGGGCGCGAGTCGCCACGTCGATGCGCTTGAGCAGTTCGACTTTCTCGGCACGGGTCATCACTTCCAGCGGGTTATCCGGCCCGTACAATTGGGCGACATCCTGGGTGGTGAATGCCTGCACAGTGCCGTTCTGCCCGGCCCGGGAGATCGAACGGGCTGCACGGGCTGCCGCGCCCAGCGCTTCGAGGGTGATCGCATTGCTGTAGGCGAAACCGGTCTTCTCACCCGATTGCGCACGCACGCCGACACCTTGGTCAAGATTGAAGCTGCCTTCCTTGACGATCCCGTCTTCCAGCGCCCAGGATTCGGAAATCTGCCCCTGGAAATACAGGTCGGCGGCATCGATGCCCGGGCCGGCCAGATCGCCGAGCACACCTTGCAGGCTCTCGATCGTTACGCCGCCGGGCGCCAGGAGGTGTTCACTGACGGAGGACAACAACTCGCTCATATGCTTTACGCCTTAAATTCGTCGTTCTGATGCAGGTCGCTGGGCGCCCTGCGAGAAAAAGCGCCGGTGAGTGGACACCGGCATCCGCGCCCTGATAGACGCCTGTTCGCTGCTGTCGCGCTCGGCCAGCAGCACGGCCTCGCCTTGATCCTGTTGCGCCAGCACACGTCCCCATGGGTCGATAATCGCGGCATGACCAAAGGTTTCTCGTGGCCCCGGATGCATCCCACCCTGAGCGGCCGCGAGCACATAACACTGAGTCTCGATAGCCCGCGCGCGAATCAGCACATCCCAATGGGCCGCGCCGGTCACCGCGGTAAAGGCCGACGGCGCGGTAATCAATTCCGCGCCGGCCGCACGCAATTCGCTGTACAGCTCCGGGAAACGCAGGTCATAACACACCGTCAGGCCGACTCGACCGACCGGAGTGTCGGCAATAACCACACCACTGCCATAAGCATAGTCATCGGATTCGCGATAACGCCCGCGATTATCCGCCACGTCTACGTCGAACAGGTGCAGCTTGTCATACCGTGCAACGGTTTCGCCGCGGTCATCCACCAGCAACGAGCATGCATGCACTTTGGCCGTCGGTTGATCCACTGGCGGCAACGGCAATGTGCCGGCCACTATCCATAACTTGAGGTCGCGGGCGGTCTGTTTCAACCACGGCAGGATCGGGCCTTCGCCCAAGGCTTCGGCGCGGCCGATGTCAGCAATGTCGCGCCGGCCCATGGCAGCGAAGTTTTCCGGCAGCACGGCAAGCCGCGCGCCACCGGTCGCCGCCTGCTCAAGCAGACGACGGGCCTGGGCCAGATTGACCAGCACGTCGCTCTGGCTGACCATTTGAATCACCGCTACAGACATGGCCTATTCCCTATGTGAAATCTACGCATACCTGTAGGAGCTGCGGAGTGAAACGAAGCTGCGATCTTTTGACCTTGAACTTTGAAGTCAAAAGATCGCAGCCTGCGGCAGCTCCTGCAGGGGTATGCGGCGTCGCATGAAAACATGCTACTCCATAGGCCCGAAGAGTGCTTTTTCAAAAAGAATTCAAAAAGGCTTGTCGAAGGTGATTTTCGGTTCTTTCCATGGGCCTTTGACGGTGTATTTGACGCTGGCAAAGCGCGCCACGCGGTCACCGATCAGCTTATCGATCAGGAATAGCGCCCCGCCGACAGCCGGTGCACCGACGATCAGCGCGGCAATCGGCAGGTTGTTGGTCACCGGCAAAGTCACCAACAACTTGGCATCGACCTGATCACCCACCAGGTCCAGTGTGCCATTGAGCTCCACATTGCTCGACGGCCCGGTCAGCAGAATGGGTTCACGGGTCACGTAGACCCCGTTACTGGCGACCAGCAGGCCTTTGACCCGGTCATAGCTCAAGCCTTTGCCGAACAGGTCGGAAAAGTCCAGGCGCAAGCGGCGGCCGATTGAGTTGAAGTTGAGCAGACCAAATACCCGCAGCGCCTGAGCGCTGCCCTCGACTTCAACAAACTGACCTTTATTCAGTGACGCATCAAGGCTGCCGGAGAAGCGTTTGGTGGCCAGCCACGCGGGTGACCCAGGCCAACGACCATCGACGTCCATGTGAAACTCTTCGCTGGTGACGCTCGGTGCAAAACCCCAGCCCTTGAGCACGTCGGCAAGGTTCTTGCCACTGACTCGGCCCTTGTACCAACTGCTGGAGTTACCCGGCACGCCTTCCCAGCCACCGCTGCCCCGCAAGAGAATGCCCTTGAGGCCCAGATCAAGGGCATTGAAGGCGACGCCCTTGTCGGTCGGCCGAACCTTCAGGTGCCACCCGCCCACCAGATCCGGCCCCTGGAACAGCTGATTAATAGTGACATCCAGCGCCGGGATCTTCGTCGGGTCCACCGTGGCCAGCGGATCCGGCGAATTCTCGTCAGCCAGCGCGGTAGGGTCTCGTGCCGGCAAACGTACGTATTGCAGATTGACCGCAATCGGTGCGGCTTTCGCATCGGGAATTCCGACGCTGCCCTTGGCTTGCTGACTGTCGAGTTGCAAGGCCCACGCGGTCGGTTTACGCGTCAACTGCACCGACGCCTGATCGAGGGTGGTGCCGAAACCAGTGAGTTTTCCAACCTTCAAATCCGCGCCACTGAGCAACTGTTTGGCACTGCCGCCAGGATCCTGGCCAGCGTATTTGCTCACCAGATCCTGCCAAGGGGCGAGATCCAGCTCGGACAGTACCCCACGCACGCGCAAGCCTTTGGCGCCGGGCAACACGGCACTGCCGCCACCGAGAAACAACTCGCCGCGACCGTCGGCGAAATTGCCGGTCGGTGCCGCAAACGTGAAACTCGCCAGTTCACCATAGGTGGCCCAGTAACGCCGCTCCGGCCCCTGCAGGGTCATGCGGAACACGGTATCGCGCCCGACATCGGCCGCCATGCCGAACGGTGCCGGCAAATCCACCGCCACGCCTTTGAGGTTGGAGCTGACCATCAATTGGCTGTCTGCGCCATCAAGGTTCAGTTGCAGCTGATAAGGGATCGTCCCCGTCACCGGCAATGGCTGAGTGACATTCAGCCATTCAGTCAGCTTTTTGACCTCGACCTCACTCGTTGCCGTGACCCGAGTGTTGAGCTTGCCCGGGCTGCCTTCAGCGAAGATCTGTGCGGTCACCGGCTTGTCGAAGGCTCGCGCCGTGATCTTTTGCCCGCTCAGCCCCTTGGTGCTGTCGAAACGGAAATCACCCTTGAGGTGCGTCAGTTCCAGGGTGGGCTCACTGAGCTTCAAACGGGCCTTGGCGGTTTTGAAGTCGACGAGGATTTTCGGCTGCTCGCCTTTGACCAGCGGGATATCGAGTTTGAGCTTGCCTTGCAGATCGCCCTCGCCTTCCCAGCCAGCGAACGTGTCGGCGGTGCCGATTGGCGCTTCTTGCAGAATCTTCAGGCCATCGCCCAACCCGCCAGCGAACGCGCCATCGAGGAACAGATGAGTGCTCTGCCCGGCAGGCACACGAGGAATATTGACGTAGACGTCGCTGACCTGGGTGTCGAGCAATTGGCCCTCGCTCGCGAGGATCCGCACGCCGCTGTCTTCGATGAACACATCGCCGCTGACCTTGCTGACATGCGGCCAGCCCGGCTGAAACGCCAGCTCGGCATCGTGGACCTTGAAAAACAGGCTGATGCTGCGAGCCGTTTCGGCGGCGCCGTGGTTCAGCGAACCCTGGTACTGGAAGAAGCCTTCATCCACGGCGCCTTTGAGAATCGCGGTGCGCAGCCATTCGTCCAGCCCCGGGCTGAGAACCGTCGGCAGGTACTTGGCGGTGTAGCGACCGTCGCCGTCGACCAGGCCGACCCGCAAGTCCATGTAGTCTTCCTGGGTGTGATCGAAATGCAGGCGGATCAGGAAGTCGCCGGCAATCTTGCCCTCCTCGCCCAGTACCTTCAGGTACGGTGCGATCAGGGTGAAACCTTCTTTGTCGAGTTTCCAGGTCAACCGGGCGTTGGCCTGAATGTACTGCCATGGCTTGGCGAAAATCGGGTCCAGGTGCAGGGAGAAATCCTTGCTGTCCATGCGCAGCTCGCCCTGCCCGAGGTCGCCGCTGATGTTGCCGCTGACATTTCGCACCGCTGGTGCACCGCGATAGGCGTCGAAGCCGACCTTTTCCAGATTGGCGGCAAAGCTGAATTTGCTGTCATCGGTAGCGCCTGGGCGGAAGTCGATCAGCACGTTGCGCAAAACTCCGGTGACCTTGAGCCGCTCGACCGCCGTGGCGACACCTTCGGGCAGTGGGCCCAGCGCGTTCAGCAGCGGAGTGAGCGGTGTGAGATCGAGACGGTCGGCTTGCAGGTGCAAGAGCTCTGGCACCTTGTCTGTCGCCGCCGTTTGTTGAAATTGCAGTTTCGATTCCCAGCGGGTGTCACCCAGGCTCATGGCCAGAGAATCCAGGGTCACCAGAACGCCTGTGGAACTGCGCTGGAAATACCCGTTCAGAGCCAGGTTGTTGATCTGGATCGGCTTGCGCTCGGCATAGGCGCCCTTGAGTTGCGGCGCGTTCAAACGAATCGCGGCGCGTTGCACGGTGCCCTTGCTCCAGTTAATCCAGAACTCGCCACCGGCCTTGATCTCGGAAAAATTCCATTGCTGGGTCAGGCGCTCAGGCAACCATTTCGACCAATCACTTTGCGGCAGGCTCAGGTAAGCGTCCGCTTCGCCGTCCTTCCATTGGGCAGCGCGCAAACGGGTGCGCAGGCTCATCGCCACCGGCTGGCCGTCGGGCAGGGTCAAACGGGCATCGAGCCGCTGGCGGGATGGACCGGTTTTCAGATTCAGGCCGACGTACGTCAGGGTCAGCGGCGACTCCCCCAACGGCTGCAAAGTGATCTGGCTATCGAGTACCGACAGCTGCTGGACCATCTGCATGCGATTGAGCAGTTGCTCCGGGTTCAGCGGCTGGTCCTGCTGCACTGGCAAACCCTCCAGCGCCCAATGACCGTCCTCACCTTCCTTGAGGCTGATCTTCAGGCCGTTGAGTTCCAGGTGTGCAATGCGCACTTCGCGCGCCAGCAGGCTGGCCCAGAGATCCGGCACCGCGCGCACCTGATCCAGGCGCAAGGCATTGGAACCCGCGCCAACCATCACGTCATGGGCCAAAAGAACCGGGGCGAAGCCGCTCCAGTTGCCTTCCAGCTTGCCGATCTGCAGGGGCATGCCCAAGGCATCGCTGGCTTTGTCTTCGACGTCGGCACGGTACTCGGCCACCAGCGGCGTCAGCTCTCGGCCAAGGCTGACGAACAGCGCCATCAGCACCAAAACCAACGCACACAGGCCCAGACCCCAGCGGGTCAGTGCGGCCAAAATGCGTGTCAGACGCTCCATGTCACTTGGCTCCCATGGCAAAAATACTGCAAAAAGCTGAGGCCAGCCGTTCTAGTGGAGGTGAAACACAACGATTCAGAGCAACACCACGTCGTATTGTTCCTGGGAGTACATGGTTTCCACCTGGAACCGAATGGTGCGCCCGATAAAGCCTTCGAGCTCGGCGACGTTGCCCGACTCTTCGTCGAGCAAGCGGTCGACCACTTTCTGATTCGCCAGCACCCGATAGCCTTCAGCCTGATAGGCCCGGGCCTCACGCAGGATTTCGCGGAAGATCTCGTAGCACACGGTTTCCGGGGTCTTGAGTTTGCCGCGACCCTGGCAGCTGCTGCACGGTTCGCACAGCACTTGCTCAAGACTTTCACGGGTGCGCTTGCGGGTCATCTGCACCAGGCCCAACTCGGTAATGCCGATGATGTTGGTCTTGGCGTGATCGCGTTCCAGTTGCTTCTCGAGGGTTCGCAACACCTGACGCTGATGCTCTTCATCTTCCATGTCGATGAAGTCGATGATGATAATCCCACCCAGATTACGCAGGCGCAGCTGACGGGCAATGGCGGTGGCGGCTTCGAGGTTGGTCTTGAAGATGGTTTCTTCGAGGTTGCGATGACCGACAAAGGCCCCGGTATTGACGTCGATGGTGCTCATGGCTTCCGCTGGATCGACCACCAGATAGCCGCCGGATTTGAGCGGTACCTTGCGCTCCAGGGCTTTCTGGATTTCGTCTTCGACACCGTACAGGTCGAAGATCGGCCGCTCGCCAGGGTAATGCTCCAGACGGTCGGCAATCTCCGGCATCAATTCGGCGACGAATTGCGTGGTTTTCTGGAAGGTTTCCCGGGAATCGATGCGGATCTTCTCGATCTTCGGGCTCACCAGGTCACGCAAGGTGCGTAGCGCAAGGCCGAGGTCTTCGTAAATCACACTCGGCGCGCTGATGGTCTTGATCTGTTCGTTGATCTGGTCCCAGAGCCTGCGCAGATAGCGGATATCCATGAGGATTTCATCGGCCCCGGCGCCTTCGGCAGCAGTACGCAAAATGAAACCGCCGGCCTCCTTGATGCCTTCTTTGGCCACGCAGTCGGTGACCACCTGCTTGAGACGTTCGCGCTCGGCTTCGTCCTCGATCTTCAGGGAAATGCCGACGTGGGCGGTGCGCGGCATGTACACCAGATAGCGCGACGGAATCGACAGTTGCGTGGTCAGGCGTGCGCCTTTGGAGCCGATCGGGTCCTTGGTGACTTGCACCACCAGGCTTTGACCTTCATGAACCAGCGCACTGATGCTTTCGACCGTCGGGCCTTCGCGAAGAGAAATCTCCGAGGCATGAATGAACGCGGCGCGGTCCAGACCGATATCGACGAAGGCGGCCTGCATGCCTGGCAGTACCCGCACGACTTTGCCTTTATAGATGTTGCCGACGATCCCGCGCTTTTGCGTGCGCTCGACATGGACCTCTTGCAGGACACCGTTTTCGACCACCGCCACGCGCGATTCCATCGGCGTGATGTTGATCAGGATCTCTTCACTCATGGCAGGGTCTCGTTCAGGCATGTTCACGATAATGGCCGCATCTTGTCAGTACGACGCTCAACGCGCGTTAAAGGTTTGCCAACAGGGTATGCCGAAATGGCCGAGTAGCTCGCAGGTTTCGCACAGGGGCAATCCGACCACCGCCGAGTAACTGCCGTTGAGCCCGGCGACGAACACCGCGCCCAGTCCTTGAATCCCGTAACCGCCAGCCTTGTCCCGGGGTTCGCCGCTGGCCCAATAGGCCGCTGCTTCGTCGGGGTCGATGTTGCGAAAACGCACCAGGCTACGCACCACCAAAGACTCGCAACGCTCGCCATTGCGCACCGCAATCGCGGTCAGCACTTCATGTTCGCGCCCGGACAACAGCATAAGCATGGCGCATGCGTCGGCTTCGTCCACCGGCTTGCCGAGAATTTTCCCGTCCAGCACCACGGCGGTGTCGGCACCCAGCACGCAGAAATCGGCGTCGGACACGACCGTGCCATGCCCGGCCTCGGCCTTGCCGCGCGCCAGACGCTCGACATAGGCCAATGGGCATTCTTCAGGTAAGGGGGTTTCATCGATGTCCGCGCTGATGACGGAGAACGACACGCCGATTTGCGTGAGCAGTTCACGCCGACGCGGCGAGCCTGAGGCGAGGTACAGCTGTTTCATCAAGACATCTCCCTGCTAGCGCCCTGTCTCACAAATACTGTTCCTTTTTGTCGAGACAGGGCACCGGTGCGAGCACATGCCTGACCGAATTAATTGATTTTGTAGCGTCGACGCAAACCGCGCAAACCGTAGCTGATCCAGGGCCAGAGCAACGCACTGACCAGTGCCGGCAACACCAGTGCCAGGGTCGGCTGACGATTGCCGGTCAGGGCGCTCAGCCACAACTGAACCAGTTGGGCGAGGCCGAAGATCACCAGGATCACCAGGCTCTGTTGCCACATCGGGAACATGCGCAGGCGCTGTTGCAGCGATAGCACCAGGAAGGTAATGAGTGTGAGGATCAACGCGTTCTGGCCCAGCAACGTGCCATACAGCACATCTTCGGCCAGCCCCAGGCACCAGGCGGTCACCATGCCGACTTTCTGCGGCAGGGCCAGCGCCCAAAAGGCCAACAGCAAGGCCAGCCATAGAGGCCGCAGGATTTCCATGAATTGCGGCAACGGCGAAACGCTGAGCAGCATGCCAATGGCAAAGGTCAACCAGACCATCCAGCCATTTCGGGAGGAAGTGGTACCGCCCATTATTCTCTTCCCCCAGTGGTAGCCGGCGCGGAGACAGGCGGTTTGGCAGCTGGCTTCACGGCAGCGGGTTGGGCCGCCGGTGGTTTGACGGCGGCCGGTGCCGACGCGGGTGGCTTACTGGCAGCATGAGGAGCGGCTGCCGGGGTTGCGGCAGCAGGTGCAGCCGCCGGAACAGCCGGAGCAGCAACGGCAGCCGGTATCACCGACACGGCAGGTTTGGGCACGGTTGCGGGAATGATCGGCCCACCGCCATGCTGGTCCAGCGCTTCCTGAGCCTGGGCGGCGTCGTTGGCGCGTTCCTCAGGCGTGCGTCCGTCACTGAATACCAACAACAGATAACGGCTGCGGTTCAATGCAGCGGTCGGCACCGCACGGACGATGGCGAACGGTTGACCGGAATCGTGAATCACTTCCTTGACCGTCGCCACCGGGTAACCCGCCGGGAAACGCTGACCGAGGCCGGAGCTGACCAGCAAATCGCCTTCTTTGATGTCGGCGGTATCGGCCACATGACGCAGCTCAAGGCGCTCCGGGTTACCGGTGCCGCTGGCAATCGCCCGCAGACCGTTACGGTTCACCTGCACCGGAATGCTGTGAGTGGTGTCAGTCAGCAACAGTACGCGGGAGGTATACGGCATCAACTCGACCACCTGCCCCATCAGGCCGCGGGCATCGAGCACCGGCTGACCGAGGATCACACCGTCGCGCTCACCTTTATTGATGATGATGCGATGGGTAAAGGGGTTGGGGTCCATGCCGATCAACTCGGCCACTTCGACCTTTTCGTTGACCAGCGCGGAAGAGTTGAGCAACTCGCGCAGCCGAACGTTCTGCTCGGTAAGGGCGGCCAGCTTTTGCATGCGCCCCTGCAACAGCAGGTTTTCGGTTTTGAGTTTTTCGTTTTCGGCGACCAGTTCGGTCCGGCTGCCAAATTGGCTGGCCACACCTTGCCATAGCCGCTGCGGCAGGTCGGTGATCCAGTAAGACTGCATCAGCACCAGCGACATTTGGCTACGCACTGGCTTGAGCAGTGTGAAGCGGGCATCGACCACCATCAGCGCGACCGATAGCACGGCCAGCACCAACAAGCGCACGCCCAGTGAGGGGCCTTTGGTGAAAAGCGGTTTAATAAGCCGCTCCTCCCAGGCAAATGTTCTCTTTATTCATACGGCATCAAACCGGCCTGGATGCAGACTGACAGAAGATAAACGCAACAGGCAGCACTGCAAAGTGCTGCCTGCGCGCTCAACAGCATAGAGGCGATCCGGCGACTTACTCGCTGGAAAGCAGATCCATGGTGTGTTTATCCATCATTTCCAATGCACGGCCACCGCCGCGTGCAACGCAGGTCAACGGGTCTTCGGCGACGATCACCGGCAGACCGGTTTCCTGGGCCAGCAACTTGTCGAGGTCGCGCAGCAAGGCGCCACCACCGGTCAGTACCAGACCACGTTCGGCGATATCCGATGCCAGCTCCGGAGGCGATTGCTCCAGTGCACTTTTCACGGCCTGAACGATGGTGGCCAGGGACTCTTGCAGAGCTTCCAGCACTTCATTGGAGTTCAGGGTGAATGCGCGTGGAACGCCTTCGGCCAGGTTACGGCCACGAACGTCGACTTCGCGAACTTCGCCGCCCGGGTAAGCCGTACCGATTTCCTGTTTGATGCGCTCGGCGGTGGATTCGCCGATCAGGCTGCCGTAGTTGCGACGCACGTAGGTGATGATCGCTTCGTCGAAGCGGTCGCCGCCAACCCGTACGGATTCGGCATAGACCACACCGTTGAGGGATATCAGCGCGATTTCAGTGGTACCGCCACCGATATCGACAACCATCGAACCGCGAGCTTCTTCCACCGGCAGACCGGCACCGATTGCAGCAGCCATCGGCTCTTCGATCAGGAACACTTCGCGGGCACCGGCACCAAGGGCCGATTCACGGATGGCACGTCGCTCAACCTGGGTGGATTTGCAGGGAACGCAGATCAGCACACGAGGGCTAGGCTGCAGAAAGCTGTTTTCGTGAACCTTGTTGATAAAGTACTGCAGCATTTTTTCGCAGACGCTGAAGTCGGCGATCACACCGTCCTTCATCGGACGAATGGCAGCAATGTTGCCCGGCGTACGGCCGAGCATGCGCTTGGCCTCGGTGCCGACAGCGACGACACTTTTCTGGTTACCGTGTGTCCGAATAGCCACAACCGATGGCTCATTCAGGACGATACCGCGCTCGCGCACGTAAATAAGGGTGTTGGCAGTGCCCAGGTCAATGGAAAGATCGCTGGAAAACATGCCACGCAGTTTCTTGAACATGGGAAAGGGACCCTAGGCAACGCGTGGGTAAAAAAGTGCGGCAAACTCTAACAACGACAGGGATTTTGGGCAAGGCGCCAATATGTTAAATTGGCCGCTTTTCTGTGCACCAAGCCCCACAATCGCGGCCTTGAGACCGTAGAAATGCGGTAGTGTTCCGACAATCTAACACACGGACGCCGTCCGTTCTGTTTTCCACTGGAGAATCCCATGGCGCTTGAACGCTCCGACGTGGAAAAAATCGCTCATTTGGCCTGCCTTGGCCTCAATGATGCCGATCTTCCACACATCACTTCGGCCCTGAACAGCATTCTCGGGCTGGTCGACGAAATGCAAGCGGTCAATACCGACGGTATCGAGCCGCTGGCCCACCCATTGGAAGCGAGCCAGCGCCTGCGTGCAGACGTCGTGACCGAAACCAATCATCGCGAGGCCTATCAGTCCATCGCACCAGCGGTCGAAAACGGCCTGTATCTGGTTCCGAAAGTCATCGACTAAAGGGAAAGAGCCTGCAATGCATCAATTGACTCTGGCCGAGATCGCCCGCGGACTCGCCGATAAAAAGTTTTCTTCCGAAGAGCTGACCAAAGTCCTGCTGGCGCGTATCACCCAGCTTGACCCGCAGCTCAACAGTTTCATCAGCCTCACCGAAGACCTGGCGCTGCAGCAGGCGAAAGCCGCTGACGCTCGTCGGGCCAACGGTGAGAGCGGCGCCCTGCTCGGCGCGCCGATCGCGCACAAAGACCTGTTCTGCACCCAGGGCATCCGCACCAGCTGCGGCTCGAAGATGCTCGACAACTTCAAAGCACCGTACGACGCCACCGTAGTCGCCAAACTGGCTGCTGCCGGGGCCGTGACCCTGGGCAAGACCAACATGGACGAATTCGCCATGGGGTCGGCCAACGAGTCGAGTTACTACGGCGCAGTGAAAAACCCGTGGAATCTGGAACACGTTCCGGGCGGTTCGTCTGGCGGTTCGGCTGCTGCAGTTGCCGCGCGCCTGTTGCCGGCAGCCACCGGCACCGACACCGGCGGTTCGATTCGTCAGCCCGCCGCGCTGACCAACCTCACCGGCCTGAAACCGACGTACGGTCGTGTTTCGCGCTGGGGCATGATTGCCTACGCGTCCAGCCTCGATCAAGGCGGCCCATTGGCCCGCACCGCCGAAGACTGCGCGATCCTGCTGCAAGGCATGGCCGGTTTCGACCCGCAGGACTCCACCAGCATCGACGAGCCCGTGCCTGATTACAGCGCCGGCCTCAACGGTTCGCTGCAAGGCCTGCGCATCGGCGTGCCGAAGGAATACTTCAGCGCAGGTCTGGACCCACGCATCGCTGACCTGGTCATGGCGAGCGTTGAAGAGCTGAAAAAGCTCGGCGCCGTGGTCAAGGAAATCAGCCTGCCGAACATGCAGCACGCAATCCCTGCGTACTACGTGATCGCCCCGGCGGAAGCGTCTTCCAACCTGTCGCGTTTCGACGGCGTGCGTTTCGGCTATCGCTGCGAAGACCCGAAAAACCTGGAAGACCTGTACAAGCGTTCCCGTGGCGAAGGTTTCGGCCCGGAAGTGCAGCGCCGGATCATGGTCGGTGCCTACGCGCTGTCGGCCGGTTACTACGACGCCTACTACCTGAAGGCGCAGAAAATCCGTCGCCTGATCAAGAACGACTTCATGGCTGCCTTTAATGAGGTCGACATCATCCTCGGCCCAACCACGCCGAACCCGGCCTGGAAGCTCGGCGCCAAGAACAGCGACCCGGTCGCTGCGTACCTGGAAGACGTCTACACCATCACCGCCAACCTCGCCGGTCTGCCGGGCTTGTCCATGCCTGCAGGTTTTGTCGATGGCCTGCCGGTCGGCGTGCAGTTGCTCGCCCCGTATTTCCAGGAAGGCCGCTTGCTCAACGTTGCGCACCAGTATCAGTTGAACACTGACTGGCACACCCGCACCCCAACCGGCTTCTGAGGAGAAACACATGCAATGGGAAGTCGTGATCGGGCTGGAGATTCACACCCAGCTCACCACCCGGTCGAAAATCTTTTCCGGTAGCTCCACCACTTTTGGTTCCGAGCCGAACACCCAGGCCAGCCTGGTTGATCTCGGCATGCCCGGCGTATTGCCGGTGCTGAACCAGGAAGCGGTGCGCATGGCGGTGATGTTCGGTCTGGCCATCGATGCCGAGATCGGTCAGCACAACGTGTTCGCCCGTAAAAACTATTTCTACCCGGACCTGCCCAAGGGCTACCAGATCAGCCAGATGGAATTGCCTATCGTCGGCAAGGGCCACCTGGACATCGCCATGGAAGACGGCACGATCAAACGTGTCGGTGTGACCCGTGCGCACCTGGAAGAAGACGCCGGCAAAAGCCTGCACGAAGAATTCACCGGTGCCACCGGCATCGACCTGAACCGTGCGGGTACGCCACTGCTGGAAATCGTTTCCGAGCCGGACATGCGCAGCGCCAAGGAAGCCGTGGCCTACGTCAAGACCATCCACGCGCTGGTGCGCTACCTCGGCATCTGCGACGGCAACATGGCCGAAGGTTCGCTGCGTTGCGACTGCAACGTGTCGATCCGTCCAAAGGGCCAGGTTGAATTCGGCACGCGCTGCGAGATCAAGAACGTCAACTCGTTCCGCTTCATCGAGAAGGCGATCAACAGTGAAGTGCAGCGCCAGATCGAGCTGATCGAAGACGGCGGCAAGGTGATCCAGCAGACCCGCCTGTACGACCCGAACAAGGACGAAACCCGTCCGATGCGCAGTAAAGAGGAAGCCAACGACTACCGTTACTTCCCCGATCCGGACCTGTTGCCGGTGGTCATCGAAGACTCGTTCCTCGACGACGTGCGCGCCACCCTGCCAGAACTGCCACCGCAAAAACGCGAGCGTTTCCAGGAACAGTTCGGTCTGTCGGTCTACGACGCCAGCGTCCTGGCCACCAGCCGCGAGCAAGCCGATTACTTCGAAAAAGTCGCGAGCATCGGCGGCGACGCCAAACTGGCGGCTAACTGGGTAATGGTTGAACTGGGCAGCCTGTTGAACAAGCAAGGCCTGGACATCGACCAGTCGCCGGTTTCGGCCGAGCAACTGGGCGGCATGCTGCTGCGCATCAAGGACAACACCATCTCCGGCAAAATCGCCAAGGTGGTGTTTGAAGCCATGGCCAACGGCGAAGGCAGCGCAGACGAGATCATCGACAAGCGCGGCCTCAAGCAAGTGACCGACACCGGCGCGATCTCGGCGGTGCTGGACGAAATGCTCGCGGCCAACGCCGAGCAGGTCGAACAATACCGCGCGGCAGACGAAGCCAAACGCGGCAAGATGTTCGGCTTCTTCGTCGGCCAGGCCATGAAAGCCTCCAAAGGCAAGGCCAACCCGCAACAGGTCAACGAACTGCTTAAAAGCAAGCTCGAAGGCTGATTGCAATGGAGCCAGTTTTAAAGCCTGGCTCTACCCCTTGTGGGAGCGAGCCTGCTCGCGATGACGGCGGCACATCCATCATTGATGTGACTGACAGTCCGCCATCGCGAGCAGGCTCGCTCCCACATTTGTTTTTGGGAGCTTTCTAAATGAAGCGTCTGCTCAGTGCCTGCGCCCTGCTCTCTCTGCTGGCCGGTTGCGCCAGCACGGATGTTGTTGATCCACACGGCTACGACAAGACCGGCGTAGCTTCGTATTACGGCGCCAAACACCATGGCAAACGCACCGCCAGCGGCGAGCGTTTCAACCAGCACGGCCTGACCGCCGCCCATCGCCAGTTGCCGTTCGGCACCCGGGTGAAGATTACCAACCTTAATAACGACAGGTCCTGCGTGGTGCGCGTCAACGACCGCGGGCCATACTCTCGTGGGCGCCTGATCGACGTGTCACGTGAAGCGGCCGAACAGTTGGGCATGCTGCGCAGTGGCACCGCGAAAGTTCGCGTGCAAGCCCTCGACGACTGATAGACGGAGCGCTGACTATTTTCGGACTTGCCGATTTACCCCTGATCAGCGTGATTGAATTGTTCAGCGGTCTGTTTTTACTGATCGCCGGTGCCGAACTGATGGTGCGCGCCGCCGTGCGCCTGGCCGCGCGACTGCATGTGCGGCCGCTGATCATCGGCCTGACCATCGTGGCCCTCGGCAGCAGCGCACCGCAGATGGCGGTCAGCCTGCAAGCCACCCTGGCGCAAAACGCCGACATCGCCGTTGGCAGCGTGATCGGCAGCAGCATCTTCAACATCCTCGTCACCCTCGGGCTCTCGGCGCTGATTATTCCACTGCGGGTGTCGCGGCAATTGGTGCGCCTGGATATTCCGCTGATGATCGGCGCCAGCCTGTTGGTGTTCGTGCTGGCGTGGAACGAAGAATTGAACCGGGCCGACGGCGTGATTCTGCTGGGCGCGCTGGTGCTGTACCTGGGCTTGCTGCTGCGCCAGTCGCGGCACTCGGCCCGTCCGCCATCGAGCGCGCATGAAGCGCCACAGGCACCGTGGTTCAGCAGCTTGCTGATGATCGTCGCCGGGCTGGCGATGCTGGTGTTCGCCGGACACTTGCTGCTTGGCGCCGCGGTGGCGGTCGCGACCGACCTGGGGTTGTCGGAGCGGATTATCGGCCTGACCATCGTCGCCGTCAGCACGTCCTTGCCGGAGCTGGCCACTTCGTTGATCGCCGCGTTGCGCGGTCAGCGGGACATCGCGGTGGGCAACGTGATCGGCAGCAACCTGTTCAACCTCCTGGGCGTGCTCGGGCTTACCGCATTGATCGCGCCGTCGCCGCTGTCGGTCTCGCCCAATGCCCTGGATTTCGACCTGCCGGTGATGCTCGGTGTCGCGGTGCTGTGCCTGCCAGTGTTCTATTCCGGCTACCGGGTGACGCGCGCCGAGGGCCTGCTGTTCTTGGGTTTGTACCTGGCCTATGGGCTGCATGTGGTGTCGTTCACCACGGGAATGCCGCTGGCCGGAAAGCTTGAACACCTGATGCTGTTTTTCGTCCTGCCGGCGCTGGGGGCGTTTTTGCTGTTCACCTCGCTGCGCGCCTGGCGTCGCCAACACCACAAGAGGGAATTGCCATGAGCACTGATAAAAAGCCTGGGGTTGAAGTCCGCCGCCAAGTGATGGGCGACGCTTTCGTCGACCGCGCCTTGGGCAACGCCACCGAGTTCACCCAGCCGCTGCAGGACTTCGTCAACGAACACGCCTGGGGCGGGGTCTGGAACCGTGAAGGTCTGCCGCTGAAAACCCGCAGCCTGATCACCCTCGCCGCGCTGACCGCGTTGAAGTGCCCGCAAGAATTGAAAGGCCATGTGCGCGGTGCGCTGAACAACGGCTGCACCGTGGAAGAAATTCGCGAGGCGCTGCTGCATTGCGCGGTGTATGCCGGCGTGCCGGCGGCGATCGATGCGTTTCGGGCGGCGCAGGAAGTGATTGATAGCTACCAGAAGCCGGAGTAACAGCCTGGCGGTTGTAGCGTTAGAAAGATTGCTATCGCGAGCAGGCTCGCTCCCACAGGTGAATGCATTCCAAATGTGGGAGCGAGCCTGCTCGCGATGAGGCCTTTAAGAACACCGCAAAACCTTCGCCTAAATCCACCCACCCCACTGCAACAAAAAGATCCCGATGTTAGTGGTGACCGCCGCCATCAGCGTGGTAATCACGATGATCGCTGCCGCCAGTTCATGATTGCCATTGGCCTGCCGCGCCATGACGAAACTGGCCGCCGCGGTGGGGCTGCCGAAGTACAAAAACAGAATCCCCAACTCCGCCCCGCGAAAACCCCAGAGCCAGGCGCCAAGCGTCGCCAGCACTGGCAGGCCGATCATCTTCACCAGGCTTGAACTCAGCGCCATCGTGCCGCTTTTGCGCATCGCCGCCAGCGACAACGTGCCCCCGATGCAGATCAGCGCCAACGGCAAGGTGGTTTGTGCCAGGTACTGGCCGGACGTTTCCAGCCACCCCGGCAAACCGATCTTGAAATAGGCAAACGGCGCCGCCGTAAACACGCTGATGATCAGCGGGTTGACCATCACGCTTTTGCAGATGCTCCACGGGTCAGACTTGATCACCGGGCTGTAGACCGCCAGCACGATGGTCGAGAGCGTGTTATAGAACAGGATCACCAACGCCGCGAGAATAGCCCCAAGGGAAATCCCGTAGTCGCCGTACATGCTCGCCGCCAGTGCCAGACCGATAACGCCGTTGTTACCGCGAAACGCGCCTTGGGTGTAGATCCCCCGGTCTTCCCTCGGGCATTTCCAGATCGCCCAGCCCCAGGCAATCGCAAAACACATCAGCGTGGCAATCGAGAAGTAGATCAGCAGCGCCGGTTGCAGCGCGGCATGCAGGTCAGCATGCAAGATGCCCAGAAACAGCAACGCCGGCATGGTGACGTTGAACACCAGGGCCGACGCGGTATGAATGAAGTTGTCGTTGATCCAGTCGATGCGCTTGAGCAGCGCCCCCAGAAACAGCATGGCAAACACCGGCGCGGTGATGTTCAGGGTTTCGAGGAAAATAGCCAGCATGCCGGAAGAACCTTGGGTGGGCGTCGTTAGGGGGCTAATGATAAGCCACTTTCACCCGGATCGTTCCCACGCTCTGCGTGGGAATTCCTCTTGTGACGCTCTGCGTCACGCTTTTGGGACGCAGAGCGTCCCGGGCTGCATTCCCACGCAGAGCGTGGGAACGATCATTACGTGATCGGCGCAGGGTTGAACAAGGTAATGTCGTTATGCAGCTTATGCTGCTCCGCCCACGTCAGTTTCTTGCCGCTGGCCACGTCCAGGTAGTAGTGGAACAACTCCCAGCCAAGCTCTTCAATCGACGCTCGCCCGGTCGCAATCCGCCCGGCATCGATATCGATCAAATCCGGCCAGCGTTGCGCCAGTTCTGTTCGGGTCGACACCTTTACCACCGGCGCCATCGCCAACCCATAAGGCGTACCCCGCCCGGTCGTGAACACATGCAGGTTCATCCCCGCCGCCAACTGCAACGTCCCGCAGACAAAATCACTGGCCGGGGTCGCGCAGAAAATCAGCCCTTTGCGCTTGAATCGCTCGCCAGGGCCGAGCACCCCGTTGATCGCGCTGCTGCCGGACTTGACGATCGAGCCCAGCGACTTCTCGACAATGTTCGACAACCCGCCCTTCTTGTTCCCCGGCGTGGTGTTGGCACTGCGATCCGCTTCGCCCTTGGCCAGGTAACGGTCGTACCAGTCCATCTCCCGCACCAGTTCCTGAGCCACTTCCTCGGTTTCGGCGCGGGACGTCAGCAGGTAAATCGCGTCGCGCACCTCGGTGACTTCGGAAAACATCACCGTCGCACCGGCCCGCAGCAACAGGTCCGAGGCGTAGCCGAGCGCCGGGTTGGCAGTGATGCCAGAGAACGCATCGCTGCCGCCGCACTGCATGCCGAGGATCAGCTCGGACGCCGGCACGGTTTCCCGACGACGCAGATCGAGCTTCTTCAAGCGGGTTTCGGCCAGTTCCATGATCTGCTCGATCATCTCGGTGAAACCGTGGCTGGAGTCCTGCAAGCGGTACAGCCACGGCTCGCTCAAATCCACCGAACTATCGTTCTCGTGCATCACCTGCCCGGCCTGCAATTTTTCGCAGCCCAGGCTGATCACCAGCGCTTCGCCACCCAGGTTCGGGTTGCGCGCCAGATTGCGCACGGTGCGGATCGGGATGTACGCGTCGGTGGCGGTGATCGCCACGCCGCAGCCGTAACTGTGGGTCAGCGCCACCACGTCATCGACGTTCGGGTACTTGGGCAGCAGTTCGTCCTTGATGCGTTTTACCGCGTGATCCAGCACCCCCGTGACGCATTGCACCGTGGTGGTGATGCCCAGAATGTTGCGCGTGCCGACGGTGCCGTCGGCGTTGCGATACCCCTCGAAGGTGAAGCCTTCCAGCGGTGCCTGTGCGGCCGGCACTTCGGTGGACAGCGGCAGGCTGTCCAGCGGCGGCGCGGTCGGCATGCGCAGTTGATCTTCCTTGACCCAGCTGCCGCGAGGAATGGGCTGCAACGCGTAGCCAATGGTCTGGCCGTAACGAATCACCTGGCCGCCCTCGGGAATGTCCTCGAGAGTGACCTTGTGGCTCTGCGGCACGAAATCCACGGTGACCAAACCATCGGGGAATTCGGTGCCGGCCGGTACGCCCTGATCGTTGACCACGATCACCACATTGTCCCGCTCGTGCAGGCGGATGTAGCGCGGCGAGTCGGAATGTTCAATCAACTGCATGACGCCGCTCCTCAGGAATGCGCTTCAGATAACTTATTGTTGGTTTCAGGACCGCTGACAGGCGGCTCTTTGAGTACCACACGTTTGATCGGGCCAACGATCACCAGATAGCTGAAGACGGCTACCAGCGCGTTGCAACCGACGAACACCAGCGCCCATTTGAATGAACCGGTGGAGCTGATGATGTAGCCGATAACGATCGGCGTGGTGATCGACGCAATGTTGCCGAAGGTGTTGAACAGGCCGCCGCTGAGGCCGGCGATCTGTTTCGGCGAGGTGTCGGACACCACGGCCCAGCCCAACGCGCCCACGCCTTTGCCGAAGAAGGCCAGGGCCATGAAGCCGACGACCATCCATTCAACGTCCACATAGTTGCAGGCCACGATGCTGCTGGACACCAGCAGGCCGGCGATGATCGGCGCCTTGCGGGCAAACGTCAGCGAGTGACCTTTGCGCAGCAGGTAATCGGAAATCACCCCGCCAAGCACACCACCGATAAACCCGCAGATCGCCGGCAGCGAGGCAATAAAACCGGCCTTGAGGATGGTCATGCCGCGCTCCTGCACCAGGTACACCGGGAACCAGGTCAGGAAGAAGTAAGTGATGCCGTTGATGCAGTACTGACCCAGATACACGCCGAGCATCATGCGGTTGGTGAGCAGTTGGCGGATGTAGTCCCACTTCGGACCGTCGCCTTTTTTGCCTTTGCCTTTGTCCTGGTCCATGTCGACCATGCCGCCGTTGTCGGCGATGTGCTTGAACTCGGCGTCGTTGATCATCGGGTGCTGGCGCGGGCTGTAGATCACCTTCAGCCAGATCCCCGAGAAGATGATGCCGATCACCCCCATGACGATGAACACGTGCTGCCAGCCGAAGCTGTAAACGATCCAACCCATCAGCGGTGCGAACAACACAGTGGCGAAGTATTGCGCCGAGTTGAAGATCGCAGACGCTGTACCGCGCTCAGCGGTCGGGAACCAGGCCGCCACGATGCGTGCGTTGCCGGGGAAGGATGGCGCTTCGGCCAGGCCCACCAAAAAGCGCAGCATGAACAGCGCAACCACCGCCGTGGACATGCCGAACTCACCGACATAGCCCTGCAGCACGGTGAACAGCGACCAGGTGAAAATGCTCAACGCGTAGATTTTTTTCGAACCGAAACGGTCCAGCAGCCAGCCACCGGGAATTTGCCCGGCCACGTAGGCCCAACCGAATGCGGAGAAGATATAACCGAGGGTGACCGCGTCGATGCCGAGGTCTTTTTGCAGGCTGGAGCCGGCGATTGCGATGGTGGCCCGGTCGGCGTAGTTGATCGTGGTCACCAGAAACAGCATGAGCAGGATCAAATAGCGGACGTGAGTCGGCTTGGTCGATTGCATTGTAGATGTACTCCCACTGATTATTTTTATGCGCGGGTGAATCTTCTTTGGTCTGTCTTTTGTGGGAGCTGGCCTGCCAGCGATACAGGCCACTCGGTGTGTCAGTCACACCGCGATGATGCTATCGCCGGCAGGCCAGCTCCCACAGGTATTGCGTGTATCAGGAGCCGATGTAGCTGGTCTTCACGACCGTGTAAAACTCTTGTGCATAGCGACCTTGCTCACGTGAGCCATAGGATGAACCTTTGCGCCCACCAAACGGAACGTGGTAATCCACGCCGGCGGTCGGCAGGTTGACCATCACCATCCCGGCCTGGGAGTGGCGCTTGAAGTGGTTGGCGTACTTCAGCGACGTGGTGGCGATACCCGCTGACAAGCCGAACTCGGTGTCGTTGGCCATGGCCAGCGCTGCCTCGTAATCGGCGACGCGAACGATGTTGGCCACCGGGCCGAAGATCTCTTCGCGGCTGATGCGCATCGCCGCTGTGCTGTCGGCAAACAGCGTCGGCGCGAGGAAGTAGCCTTCGGTGTCGCACGTCACCAGACCACCGCCACTGACCAGACGCGCACCTTCGGACTGGCCGATATCGATGTACTTCATGTCCTGTTCAAGCTGAGCCTGCGAGACGACCGGACCGATATCAGTGCCGGTTTTCAGCGCGTGACCGACCTTGATCGACTTCATGCGCTCGGCCATGGCTTCGACGAATTTGTCGTGAATCCCGGCGGTGACGATGAAGCGGCTCGACGCGGTGCAACGCTGCCCGGTGGAGTAGAACGCGCTCTGTACCGACAGCTCGACCGCTTGCTTGAGATCGGCGTCATCGAGAATGATCTGCGGGTTCTTGCCGCCCATTTCCAGCTGCACTTTCGCTTGGCGCGACACGCAGCTGACGGCGATCTGCCGACCGACACCGACGGAGCCAGTGAAGCTGATGCCGTCGACTTTCGGGCTCTGCACCAGCGCATCGCCAACCACTCGACCGCTGCCCATCACCAGGTTGAATACGCCGGCCGGGAAGCCTGCGCGGGAGATGATTTCCGCCAGCGCCCAGGCGCAGCCCGGTACCAGATCGGCAGGTTTCAGCACGACGCAGTTGCCGTAGGCCAGGGCCGGGGCAATTTTCCAGGCCGGGATCGCAATCGGGAAGTTCCACGGGGTGATCAGGCCGACCACACCCAGCGCTTCGCGAGTGACTTCGACGTTGACGCCCGGACGCACCGACGGCAAATAGTCGCCGGACAGGCGCAGGCATTCACCGGCGAAGAACTTGAAGATGTTGCCGGCGCGGGTCACTTCGCCGATGGCTTCGGGCAGGGTCTTGCCCTCTTCCCGGGCCAGCAAGGTGCCGAGTTCTTCGCGACGGGCGAGGATCTCGCTGCCGACTTTATCCAGGGAATCGTGACGTGCCTGGATGCCGGAAGTGGACCAGGCCGGGAACGCGGCGCGAGCGGCGTCGATGGCGGCGTGGACCTGAGCCAGATCAGCCTTGGCGTATTCGCCGATGGTATCGCTCAACTCGGACGGGTTGATGTTGGCGCAGTAATCACCGCCCTTCACCCATTCGCCGTTGATGTAGTTATCGAAATGCTTTGCATCAGCCACTTGAAAATCTCCTCACGCAAAAAGCCGCTGATTGCTCAGCGGCCTTGGTTTTATCGAGTGTTATTGCGCACCTTGCTTGTCGATCAGCGCGGCGAGCATTTCGTACTCTTCGCCCGTCAGATCGGTCAGCGGTGCACGCACAGGACCTGCGTCGAAGCCTGCGATTTTTGCCCCGGCCTTGACGATGCTCACCGCGTAGCCAGCTTTGCGGTTACGGATGTCCAGGTACGGCAGGAAGAAGTCGTCGATGATCTTGCCGACGGTGGCGTGATCTTCGCGAGCAATGGCGTGGTAGAAATCCATTGCGGTTTTCGGGATGAAGTTGAACACCGCCGAGGAGTAAACCGGCACGCCCAGCGCCTTGTAGGCCGCGGCGTAGACTTCAGCGGTCGGTAAACCGCCCAGGTAGCTGAAGCGATCACCGAGGCGGCGACGGATCGACACCATCAACTCGATATCGCCCAGACCATCCTTGTAACCGATCAGGTTCGGGCAGCGCTCGGCCAGACGTTCCAGCAAAGGAGCGGTCAGGCGGCAGACGTTGCGGTTGTAAACCACCACGCCGATTTTTACCGATTTGCATACCGCTTCAACGTGGTCGGCAACACCGTCCTGGCTGGCTTCGGTCAGGTAGTGCGGCAGCAGCAACAGGCCTTTGGCGCCCAGACGCTCGGCTTCCTGAGCGTATTCGATGGCCTGGCGAGTGGCGCCGCCTACGCCGGCAAGAATTGGCACGCTGGTAGCGCAAGTGTCGACGGCAGTCTTGATGATTTCCGAATATTCGCTGGCCGCCAGAGAGAAGAACTCACCGGTGCCGCCCGCGGCGAACAATGCCGAGGCGCCGTATGGGGCCAGCCATTCGAGACGCTTGATGTAGCCCGCGCGATGGAAATCGCCCTGAGCATTGAAGTCGGTGACCGGGAATGACAGCAGGCCGGAAGAGAGGATGGACTTCAGTTCTTGTGGATTCATTATTCGAACACCCTGAGTAGCAACGTTGTGTGAGAAAACCGTTCAGCCTTCGCCGAAGTTGTAGGTCATCGTACAACTTAAAATACAACCGTCAACTGCATTTCATCGCGAGCCGCAAAATTTGCGTCGGAAAAAGTAATCCCTTGACGTAGGAAACTTCTCATCTATGATCCAAACAGCTGTATATACATACAGCCAAATTTGAATCTACCTACGACATATCAAGGAGCTAGAAATGTCAGGTCTATACGCACAACCGAAGGAAAATACCCGACAGATCATCGCCGATCTGGATGATCTTTTTACCGAGCACGGCATCGCGTTTTCTGGCGATGGCGGCACGCTTAAACTCACCGCCGGCAGCCATCACAACCTCAAGCATCAGCGCCAGGGCTTGCTGCCGACGCCACCGAAAAATGCGCTGAAAGGCGCGCCGCAGCTTAGGTTTGAAGGTGCAGAACATACCGCGATCGGCGACAGCACCCTGCTGCGTTTCGTCAAGGATGCTCCTGCCATACCGGCCTCGCAGGTGGAGTTGCACCTGCCTAATGGCCTGGCATTGACCTATGGACAAGTGATTGCGCTGGGGGGTGATTTTTATGGAATTCCCGACCAACCGATCTGCGAAGGCGCAACAGCCGCAGACCGAATCCAGCGCTTTACCAACGCCTTCAACTCCCTGGCGGTACTGCCGGCCTCAAACGCCGAGGCGAAGTTGATCCTCGGCGTCATGCAGAAGGAAATCGCCGCCGTCAATCAAGCGATCAGGGACGGAAAACAGCCTCATGAGGCTTATGACGCCCTAGGTGATACGTTGTCGGAAGAGTGGAACAAGATCACCGGTGGCGGCAGTTTCGTTTCGGCGCTATTCCCTTTGGGGCGTTATCTGAAACTGGCCGCCAACAATGCTGACCACTTTGCCGAATGGGCGTTGCTGGCTTATATCGCCGGGCACACGGCAGCGCTGCAACAAGCAGTGCTGGCCCACAACAGCGGTGATGAAAAGCAGTTGGAGCTGGCCTATGCGATGAACGCTTTTGCCGATCACTCTTTGACCGACCTGTATTCCGCCGGTCACCTGCGAGTACCGCGCAAACAGTTGGCGGCAGTGGTCACGCCCAGTGATCTCGGCTCGTTGATTACCCGCTTCATGCACGATGAAGACAGCAAGTTCGGCCTCAACGTGAGCAACGGCAACGGCGATCGCTGGCACGCCTACGGCGACAAGCGCTACTTCGACGCGATCGACAGCGCCAATCGCGCCCAGGTGAATCAGGCCGTTCAGGTGTCTGCGGATGAAGTGTTCGCGGCGTACCTCAGTGGCACTGCTCCATCGGCCGGCAGCTTTGCTGCGTTGAAAAGACTGCCCGACCTGCAAGCGGTTCTGAACCCGGCCGGCAATTTCTCGCCACTGTTCAAGGTCGAGGGCAACAAGGTATTGCGGCGCAAGGACGTCAACAACTTGAACGATACCGCCACCGTGGACGACTGGTGGGGCTGGAGCACGTATCTGCTGCTCAAGGACTACCAACCAACCGGCGTGCTGAATTCAGCGGCCAATGCCTGATAAGGAGATCACTGATGACTATCAAATTGAAACTGGAACTGGCTTCTGGCCAGTCACTGAAAGGCGCGCCGCTGGAGTTGCTGTCGAAAGGCTTGCCAATTGCCCGGGCGCTTGTGGATGAGCGCGGGCATGCGATTTTCGATGCCAAACCCGGGGCTGCTGAGTTGGCGGTGAGGGTGGATCGTTCGATTTTGAGGACTGGCTGACATATTCCAGGAAGGCCACTGACCTCATCGCGAGCAGGCTCGCTCCCACATTGGATCTGCGTGTGATCGCATTATTGTGATCGACACCAATCCCTGTGGGAGCGAGCCTGCTCGCGATGGCTATCTGTCAGGCAGCAAATCACCCAACCTGAAACTCTACCCCCGCTGCGCCTGCGCCTCTTCATGCGCCTGGCGCAACCGCTCCCGGCTATTCGTCAAATGCAACCGCATCGCCGCTCGCGCCGCGTCGGAATCCTGCCGTGCAATTGCGTCATAAATCTCTTCGTGCTCACGACTCAGACGACTCATGTAGTGCTGCTGGTCGTCGTGAGCCAGGCGCGCGGAGTTCAGGCGCGTGCGTGGAATGATGCTGGTGCCCAGGTGGGTCATGATGTCGGTGAAATAGCGGTTGCCCGTCGCCAGGGCGATTTGCAGGTGGAACTGGAAGTCGGACGCCACGGCATCGCTGGCATGGGAGACACTTTCATTCAATGCATCCAGCGCCGCGCGCATCAACGCCAGTTGCTCGGGGCTTCGACGTTGCGCGGCAAGGCCGGCGGATTCCACTTCCAGGCTGATGCGCAATTCCAGAATTGCCAGCACATCGCGCAAGGTCACCACGGTGGCCGGATCAATACGGAAACCGCTCGGGCTCGGGGTATCGAGCACGAAGGTGCCAATGCCGTGACGGGTTTCAACCTGGCCTGCGGCCTGCAAACGGGAAATCGCTTCGCGCACCACGGTGCGACTGACGCCATGGGCATCCATGATCGCCGACTCGGTGGGCAACTTGTCGCCGCGCTTGAGGTGACCGTCGCGGATCTGCTCGGACAGCACCGTCACCAGTTCCTGAGCGAGGCTGCGGCGCTTGCGAGGGAGGCGAGGTGCGTCGATCGGTTTTTCCATGGTGAACGTCTATCTCGAAAATTCGGCTGAAGCCGCATCATAGCTCAACACGGTTGTACGATCACCGTCGGTGAACGCCGGCCCTTGTGGGAGGGCCTGTGGCGAGGGGGCTTGCCCCCGTTGGACTGCGCAGCAGTCCCTTGAACTTGGGGCCGCTTCGCGCCCCAACGGGGGCAAGCCCCCTCGCCACAAAAGCTCGTTCCTACAGAGGTGGTGGAATTCAGGCGGTCACGGTCTGATCCACCAAGTGACCATTCTCGATACGCACATGCCGTGGATGGAAACGCTTCAGGCTGCTGCGATGGCCAACGCTGACGATGCTCAGTCCAGGCAACTCATCAATCAATGCCTGATACAGCGACGCTTCATCCTCTTCGTCCATCGCCGAAGTGGCTTCGTCCATGTACAGCCATTGCGGGGCATACAGCAGCGCACGGGCGAAGGCCAAACGTTGCTGTTCGCCTGGCGAGAGCATGCGCTGCCAGTGATTGGCTTCATCCAGACGCGTAATCAGGTGTGGCAAGCGGCAGGTTTCCAGGACGTGGACGTAACGCTCATGCGAGTAGGTGTCGCCCGGCTGTGGATAACTCAGCACCTCGCGCAGGGTGCCAATCGGCAGATAGGGTTTTTGCGGCAGGAACAGATACCGCCCCGTGGGCAGACGGATGCTGCCGTGGCCAGCCGGCCAAAGATGCCCCATCGCCCGCAGCAACGTTGATTTGCCGCTGCCGGAACGACCGCTGAGCATGACGCGCTCGCCCTCCTCCACCGTCATGTCGGCGTTGGTCAGCAGGTGACGACCGTCAGCGAGGTCAAGGCCAAGGTTTTGCACCTTCAACGTTGTGCCCTGATTCTGCACATCGATGGCCGGCGCGCGCTGCTCGTTATCGGTCATGGCCTGATGGAAACTCAATAGACGATCGCAAGTGGCACGCCACTCGGCAAGGCCCTGGTATGCACTGATGAACCAGCTGAAGTTTTCCTGAACGTTGCCGAACGCCGAGTTGATTTGCATCAGCTCACCCAGCTCGATCTTGCCGGCAAAGTAACGAGGTGCAGCGACCATGAACGGGAAGATGATTGCGATCTGGCCATAACCGGAAGTGAAAAATGTCAGGCGCTTGGACACTTTCATGATGTCCCAGAAGTTGTGCCAGACCATGCTGAAGCGGCTGCTCAGACGGCGGTTCTCATTGGGTTCTCCGTTGTACAACGCAATGCTTTCGGCATTCTCGCGGACTCGTACCATGGAGAAACGCAAATCGGCTTCGAAACGTTGCTGGTTGTTGTTGAGGCCGATCAGGCGACGCCCGATCAAATGCGTGAGCCAGCTGCCGACGATGGCGTAAACCAGTGCACACCAGAACATGTAGCCGGGAATCGTATAGCCAAACACTTCGATGCTGCCTGAGACGCCCCACAGAATAATCGAGAACGACACCAGGCTGACGACGGTGCGGATCAAACCAAGGCCCAGGAGCAAGGTGTTGGTGGTGAATTTATTGAGGTCTTCGGAAATGCGCTGGTCCGGGTTATCGGTGTAACCGCCCTGCTCCAGCTGATAGTAGTTCTTGTTGCCCAACCAACGGGTGAAGTGTTTCTCGGTGAGCCAGGCCCGCCAGCGAATGGTCAGCATCTGGGTCAGGTAGAGCTGATACACCGCAGCGAGAATTGCCACGGCCGCGATGCCGCAGAAATACAGGATCAAATGCCAGAAGGCCGCTTCGTCCTTCTTTTGCAGGGCGTTATAGAAATCCTTGTACCAACTGTTGAGCCACACTGAAATCGCCACGCTGAACAATGACAGCGCGATCACCGCGATCAGCAACGTCCAGGCCTTGCCCTTCTCTTCACTGCGCCAGTAAGGCGTGGTCATCGCCCAGACTTTGCGAAAAAACTGCCCGCGCACAGCATCATTGACCGCGCAATATTCAGCGTTCTGATTCATGGATAAGGCTCGATAAAGAAAAGAACACACACGAGCCGATCATAAATGATCGGCCCGGCTTGTAACGAGGTGTGACAACAATTGTTCAGCGCCGGTTCAGCGACGGACCGGGCGCTTCTGCAGTTTGCGCTGCAGCGTGCGGCGGTGCATGCCCAAGGCGCGGGCGGTAGCGGAGATGTTGCCTTCGTGCTCGGTCAATACGCGCTGGATGTGCTCCCACTGGAGGCGATCCACGGACATCGGGTTTTCCGGCACCAGGGTGTCGAGGTCGGCGTGCTCGGAGAGCAACGCGGCCAGCACGTCATCGGCGTCCGCCGGTTTGCACAGGTAATTGCAGGCGCCACGCTTGATCGCCTCGACGGCGGTGGCAATGCTCGAGTAACCGGTGAGGATCACAACGCGCATTTCCGGGTCGAGTTCCAGCAGTTTGGGCAACAACACCAAGCCCGAATCGCCGTCCATTTTCAGATCCAGGGCGGCGTAATCCGGTATGTCGGCCTGGGCGATGGTCAGGCCTTCTTCGGCGGAACCTGCCGTGCTGACGCGAAAACCGCGGCGGGCCATGGCGCGGGCCATCACACGGGTGAAGGTTGCGTCGTCGTCTACCAGCAGCAAATGCGGCAGTTCTTCGCCTTCGACTTGGATCTCGTCACTCATGTTCGTCTCCTCGGGCGACACGGGGCAGGCGCAGCTCGGTGAGCGTGCCACCTTCCTCATGACTGTAGAGTTTCACTGAGCCGCCGGCGCGTGTCACGCTGGCCTTGCTCAAAAACAGGCCCAGGCCGAAACCTTTGCCCTTGGTGGTAAAAAACGGTTTGCCAATCTGCTCGGCAATAGCCAATGGCACACCGGCGCCATGGTCGCGAATGCTGATGGTCAAGTCCTCGGCATTCCAGTCCAGCGTCACTTGCAAGCCTTCGGGGCACGCATCGGCGGCGTTGTTCAGCAAATTCAGCAGTGCCTGAGTCAAATCCGGCGGCGGCGCCATGCGCGGCACGGTCCCCTGGCCCAGGCGCTGGAAGCGATAACTGGCTTCCGGGCGCATCAGGTGCCAACGGTTCAGGGCTTCGTCGAGCCAGTCGGTGACGTCTTGCATCTCCACCGCCAAGCGACGATTGGCTTCCGCCGCCCGGACCAACTGCTGCAAGGTCTCTTTGCAGAGTTTGACCTGATCCTGCAGCACGCTCAAATCGTCCTGCAACAGCGGGTCTGGATGGTCCTGGCGCATTTCCTTGAGCAGCACGCTCATGGTCGCCAGCGGTGTGCCCAGCTCATGGGCGGCGCCGGCAGCCTGGGTCGCTACGGCCAGCAATTGCTGATCGCGCAGGCCTTCTTCGCGACGAATGGCGCGCAATTCTTCCTGACGACGCAGCTCTTCGGCCATGCGGGCGGCGAAGAACGTAATGACCGCCGCCGCCAGGGCAAAGCTCAGCCACATGCCGTAGATCTGCAGGTTCTCTCGGGCGATCGGGAACGTTTCCAGCGGGTAGAACCGTGCCAGCAGCAACGTATAAAGCGCCAGGGCGATGCCCGACAGAATTACCGAATAGCGCCACGGCAAGGTCACGGCAGCGATGGTCAATGGCACCAGGTAATAAGAGACGAACGGGTTGGTCGAACCACCGGAGAAGTACAGCAAGGCACTGTGGATAAACAGGTCACAGGCCAGTTGCACGGCGTATTCGAGCTCGGTCACCGGCCACGACGTGCGCAGACGAATCGCGGTCAGTGCGCAGAGCACCATGGAAAAACCGAGGGTGATCGCCAATTGCAGCCAGGGCAACGGCAGCAGGTCGAACCAGTAAGCCAGGCCTACGGAACCGGCCTGAGCGGCCAGCACCAACGTACGGATGAACGTAAGCCGCCAGAGGTTCTGACGAGTGGCGGAAGTAATTTGAACGGGGGCGAGCATGAGCTCTCCTGATGAGCGCTCCAGGCGGATCGCACGGAGTATAACCAAGCCGCGGGCCTGAGAGGCAAAAGTGCGGCAAACGACCACAGTGACCAGCGATCTATCTGCGACGAATCCCCCTGTGGCGAGGGAGCTTGCTCCCGCTGGACTGCGAAGCAGGCCCAAACCAGTCAGCCGGGGCATCCGGCAAACGGTGCACTCAGGTTTTACGACTGCTGCGCAGCCGAGCGGGAGCAAGCTCCCTCGCCACAAAAGCCCTTCAGCAACTCACCAGCATTCCATCTGTATAGAAGTTGTAACTGTGCGAACCGGACCATTGAAGCTAGAGTCTGATGGTTTCACGCAGGTTCGGACCTTAACCCCTGCGCATCGTCCAAGGAGCTTTTCATGCACACATTGCGCCGCAGCGCCGCCCTTCTTGCCTTAAGCGTTGGCACCGTCGCCAGCCTTCCGGCCCTGGCCGTCGACGAACTGCATTACAACCAGATCTCCCTGCGCGCCGAAGTCAGCCAGGAAGTGGCCCGCGACCTGATGATCGTGACCCTCTACACCGAAGAGCAAAACAGCGACCCGGCCAAACTCGCCGCCGACGTCAGCACCACCATGAACAAGGCGCTGGCACAGGCTAAAGAAGTCAAAGACATCACCCTGCGCCAGGGCAGCCGCAACAGCTACCCGATCTACGACACCAAAGGCCAGAAAATCATCGGTTGGCGTGAACGCGCCGAACTGCGCCTGGAAAGCTCGGATTTCGCCGCCCTCTCCAAACTCACCGGTGAACTGCTCACCGACCTGAAAATGGGCGGCATGGACTTCGCCATCGCCACCCCGACCCGCAAAGCCAGCGAAGATGCCCTGCTCAAGGAAGCCGTGACCGCCTTCAAGTCCCGCGCCCAACTGGCCACCGACGCCCTGGGCGGCAAGAGCTACAAAATCGTCAACCTGAACCTCAACAGCAACGGTTATCCACAACCGTACATGCGTGGGCCGATGATGATGAAAGCCGCGGCCGGCATGGATTCGGCACCGGTGACGCCAGAAGTTGAAGCCGGGACCAGCCAGGTCAGCATGACGGCGGATGGGGCGATTGAAGTGTTGATGCCTTGATTCGATAACACGTACAAAAAAACGGCGACCACCGAAGTGATCGCCGTTTTTTATTGCCCGTCGTGGGCCAGTCGGCTTTTTTGGCGAACAATCTGCCGCCATCGCGAGCAGGCTCGCTCCCACATTTGATCTGTGTCGTACATAAAATCCATGTACACCCTCAATCCCTGTGGGAGCGAGCCTGCTCGCGATGAACGATAACGCGGTCTACGCCGGATCGACGTTATCCAACGCCCGGTTCACCGCCAGCTCCGCCAGCATGATGATCTGTTGAATCGCCAACACTGTATTGCGCTGCGGGCCGATCAGGTGGGTGGCGAAATCACTGGCCAGGACACTGGCCGAGGCCAATGACTCGCAGGCTTGTGCCAACAGGCTTTCGGTATCCATGTTGGGGGCGATCATATACATCGTGCTGGGACGACGGGGTGTCGGGGCGTATGGGGCGGGTGGATCGAGGTAGTAATCGAGGGCGCGTTTTATGGCTTCGCGGTCTTTGAGTAATTCTTCGGTGCGCAAGGCTTCGGCGTTGGGGGTGGTGGTGTTGAAGGGTGGGTCCGGGATTAACTTATCCATATAAAAACTCCTACTTGCGAGTGGGAGCCATCCATTTATCGTTTCCACACGACAAAAAGTGGCAGCTGTACGCAGGGTGGAAAACCGGTAAGTAGGCACCCGGCCAGACCGAAGTCTGCCCACGCACAGCTGCCATGACGCAGTTTGCAGACGAAAGAAGACGTCGGCAATGATTACGATGGTCCAGCTATGCGGCTACTAAGAGTTCCAGGTTTCCACGCCTGGCCGCTGAAATCGCAGCGACAGCCAAAGATTAGAGGCACTGCTTCCTACCCGACAACCTGAAAAATGCGTGGGAAAGCTCTGTGTTTCTTACACATCGTTCAACAAAAAAATGGAATGCAGAGCAGGCCGCCAAGCCAACAACCCGCTTGAATATGCCGAGATAGAGGGGTTCCCCTTACAAACGGATATTTCCGCCAATCTCACCAACAACGCTACCCTCAGGAAAACACCGCCGCCAAACCCACGGGGACTCCATGGAAAGAACCACCGTCAAACCACTTCTGCTTGCTCTCGCCCTCGCTACAACCGCATCACTCGCACAAACCGCCCAAGCCGCCACCACCCTGGTCTACTGCTCCGAAGCCAGCCCCGCCGGCTTCGACCCCAGCCAATACACCAGCGGCACCGACTTCGACGCCTCAGCCGAAACCGTCTTCAACCGCCTCACCCAATTCAAACGCGGTGGCACCGAAGTCGAACCCGGCCTGGCCACAAGCTGGGATGTCTCCCAGGACGGCCTCAGCTACACCTTCCACCTGCGCGACGGCGTGAAATTCCACACCACCGACTACTTCACCCCGACCCGCGACTTCAACGCCGATGACGTCCTGTTCACCTTCCAGCGCCTGCTCGACCCGCAGAATGCCTTCCGTAAAGCCTACCCCGCCGAGTCGCCGTACTTCACCGACATGGGCCTGAACACCACGATCAAAAGCATCGACAAGATCGACGACCACACCGTGCGCTTCAGCCTGAACAACATCGACGCCGCATTCGTGCAGAACCTCGCCATGAGCTTCGCCTCGGTGCAGTCCGCCGAATACGCCGCCCAACTGTTAAAGGAAGGCAAAGCCGCCGACCTCAACCAGAAACCGGTCGGCACCGGCCCGTTCGTGTTCAAGCGCTATCAAAAGGACTCGCAGATCCGCTACGCCGCCAACAAGGCCTACTGGAAACCCGAGGACGTGAAACTCGATAACCTGATTTTCTCGATCACACCCGATGCCGCCGTGCGCTTGCAGAAGCTCAAGGCCGGCGAGTGTCAGGTCAGCGGCTACCCGCGCCCGGCAGACATCGAAGTCATGGAGAAAGACCCGAACCTGACCGTGCTCAAACAGGCCGGTTTCAACCTCGGCTTCCTCGCCTACAACGTAACCCATCCGCCGCTGGACCAGCTCAAGGTCCGTCAGGCGCTGGACATGGCTATCGATAAACCGGCGATCATCAAAGCGGTCTACCAGAGTGCCGGGCAGCTGGCGCAGAACGCCCTGCCCCCGGCGCAATGGTCCTATGACCCGACCATCAAGGATGCACCGCACGACCCGATCAAAGCCCGCGCGCTACTAAAAGAAGCAGGGGTTGCGCCCGGTACGACTATTAATTTGTGGGCCATGACGGTGCAGCGTGCCTCCAACCCGAATGCGCGGATGTCGGCGCAGATGATCCAGCAGGATTGGGAGAAAGTCGGGATCAAGGCCAACATCGTCAGCTATGAGTGGGGCGAGTACATCAAGCGCGCCAAGAACGGCGAGCACGACGCGATGATCTACGGCTGGACCGGCGATAACGGTGACCCGGACAACTGGCTCGGCGTGCTCTACAGCTGCGCTGCGGTGAAAGGTAGCAATTACGCCAAATGGTGCGACCCGGCCTACGACAAGCTGGTGCAGCAAGCGAAGGTGTCCACGGACAAACAGCAGCGGGTCAAACTGTACCAACAGGCACAGCAAATCCTTAAGCAACAAGTACCTATCACACCTGTTGCCAACTCGACCGTGTTCCAGCCACTGCGCAAGGAAGTCACCGACTTCAAGATCAGCCCTTTCGGCCTTACACCCTTCTATGGCGTGAGTATAAATAAGTAACACCAGGCGCCAACCGGGTGCACCAGACGCCCCGGTTGCCCCTTGTCGGTGCGCGTTTTGCACCGTAAAAAACCTGCGCAAACGGTCAAATGTGCGGGAATTTATACATATGCGACATTAAGGTACGTTCGTGCCACTGTTTAAGGTTTGGAGCCATTCAGGATCTTGCATTGGGTATGGCCCCTGCATAAGTATCCGCAGGTCGACTCACGAGGTCGTCCTCTAATTCCAAAAATGACAACAAATCATGAGGCCACCATGCTTAAACACGCGGTCATTCCGTTTTTAGTCGGCGCAAGCTTATTAGCCAGCGCACCTTTCGCCCAAGCGGCGACTAACCTGGTGTTTTGCTCCGAAGGGAGCCCGGCCGGTTTCGATCCTGGTCAGTACACCACCGGAACCGACTTCGACGCCTCTGCAGAAACCATGTTCAACCGCCTGACCCAGTTCGAGCGCGGCGGCACCGCCGTTATTCCTGGCCTGGCGACCAAGTGGGACATTTCCGATGACGGCCTGACTTACACCTTCCACCTGCGCGAAGGCGTCAAGTTCCACACCACCCCGTACTTCAAGCCAACTCGTGAGTTCAACGCCGACGACGTGCTGTTCACCTTTAATCGCATGATTAACAAGGATGATCCGTTCCGTAAGGCGTACCCGACTGAATTCCCGTACTTCACCGACATGGGGATGGACACCAACATCACCAAGATCGATAAAGTCGACGACCACACCGTCAAGTTCACGCTCAAAGAAGTGGATGCCGCGTTCATTCAGAACATGGCCATGAGTTTCGCCTCGGTCCAGTCCGCCGAGTACGCTGCCCAGCTGCTCAAGGAAGGCAAAGCCGCCGACATCAACCAGAAGCCGGTCGGTACTGGCCCGTTCGTGTTCAAGAGCTACCAGAAAGACTCCAACATCCGCTACACCGGGAACAAGGACTACTGGAAGCCTGACGACGTGAAGATCGATAACCTGATCTTCGCCATCACCACCGACCCGTCTGTACGCATCCAGAAGCTGAAAAAGAACGAGTGTCAGATCACCCTGTTCCCTCGTCCGGCCGATCTGAAAGCGTTGAAGGAAGACAAAACCCTGAAGGTGCCTGACCAGGCCGGTTTCAACCTGGGTTATATCGCCTACAACGTGATGGACAAGATCAAGGGCAGCGATCAGCCAAACCCGATGGCTCAGTTGAAAGTGCGTCAGGCATTGGACATGGCCGTCAACAAGCAGCAGATCATCGATTCGGTTTACCAGGGCGCCGGCCAACTGGCCGTCAACGCCATGCCTCCGACCCAATGGTCTTATGACACCACCATCAAGGACGCGCCATACAACCCTGAGAAAGCCAAAGAGCTGCTCAAGGAAGCCGGCATCAAGGAAGGCACCGAGATCAACCTGTGGGCGATGCCGGTGCAACGTCCCTATAACCCCAACGCCAAGCTGATGGCCGAAATGCTCCAGTCCGACTGGGCCAAGATCGGTATCAAGGCCAAGATCGTCACCTACGAATGGGGCGAGTACATCAAGCGCTCCAAGGGCGGCGAAAACGGCGCGATGCTGATTGGCTGGAGCGGCGACAACGGTGACCCGGACAACTGGCTGAACGTGCTGTTCGGCTGCGATTCGCTGCAAGGCAACAACTTCTCCAAGTGGTGCGACAAGAAGTTCGACGGCATCGTCAAAGAAGCCAAGCGCACCACCGATCAAGCCAAGCGCACCGAACTGTACAAACAGGCGCAACACGTCCTCAAAGATGCTGTTCCAATGACACCTATCGCTCACTCGACGGTGTTCCAACCCATGCGCGACAACGTGCAGGACTTCAAGATCAGCCCGTTTGGCTTGAACTCCTTCTACGGCGTTAGCGTCAGCAAATAAGAAAAGGCAGCGGCGACGTTTTCAGCGACGCCGCTGCTTTTTTCTGCCGAGAAGATAGGAATTTGCCTACATCCTAATCCGCTGTCTGACGCAGCCAGGGGTTAGGACGCGTTGCCTTTTCCTACGAGTCTTTAGGACTCAGCGCATTTACTGCCAGACCCACGGCACCTACCGTCGGGATCTGACCAGCGATTGCGTGGCTATCGGTTTGCTGCCCGTATTGGTTTGAGCTCAATGCAGCCCCCCACTCGGGGTCGCGGCGCATTGAATAAACACTACAAAAAGAGGGAGCGTCATGCGCCATACCTTGGTTTTATCCGCATTGCTGGGCACCGGCCTGCTGGCCGTCACTTCCGTTAGCCAGGCCGCCAATAACAGCCTGGTGTTCTGCTCCGAAGGCAGCCCGGCGGGCTTCGACACCGCGCAATACACCACGGCGACCGATAACGACGCCGCCGAGCCGCTGTACAACCGATTGGCAGAGTTTGAAAAAGGCGCCACCAACGTCGTACCGGGCCTGGCAACGAGCTGGGATATTTCCGAGGACGGCCTCAAGTACTCCTTTCATCTGCGCGAAGGGGTGAAATTTCACACCACCAAATACTTCACACCGACCCGCGATTTCAACGCCGATGACGTGCTGTTTACCTTTAATCGCATGCTCGATCCGCAGCAACCCTTCCGTAAGGCTTATCCAACCGAATTCCCGTATTTCAACGGGATGAGCCTGAACAAGAACATCGCCAAGGTCGAGAAGACCGGGCCGCTGACCGTGGTGATGACGCTCAACAGTGTCGACGCCGCGTTCATCCAGAACATCGCCATGAGCTTCGCCGCGATCCTGTCCGCCGAATACGCCGATCAGCTGCTGGCCTCCGGCAAGCCGAGCGACATCAACCAGAAGCCGATCGGCACTGGCCCGTTCGTGTTCAAGAGCTACCAGAAAGATTCCAACATCCGTTACAGCGGCAACAAGCAGTACTGGGACCCGAGCCGGGTCAAGCTCGACAACCTGATTTTCGCCATCAACACCGACGCCTCGGTGCGCGTGCAGAAGCTCAAGGCCAACGAATGCCAGATCACCCTGCACCCACGCCCCGCCGACGTGACCGCGCTGAAAAACGATCCGAAACTGCAATTGATCGAAAAGCCCGGGTTCAACCTTGGTTACATCGCCTATAACGTGCGGCACAAACCGTTCGATCAGCTCGAAGTGCGCCAGGCGCTGGACATGGCGGTTAACAAGCAAGGCATTCTCAACGCCGTCTATCAAGGCGCCGGTCAACTGGCAATGAACGCCATGCCACCGACTCAATGGTCCTACGACGAGACGATTAAAGACGCCGCCTACAACCCGGAAAAGGCCAAGGAATTGCTCAGGGCCGCCGGCGTCAAGGAAGGCACCGAAATCACTCTCTGGGCCATGCCCGTTCAGCGTCCGTACAACCCCAACGCCAAGTTGATGGCCGAAATGCTCCAGGCGGATTGGGCGAAGATCGGCCTCAAGGTCAAGATCGTCAGCTACGAATGGGGCGAGTACATCAAGCGCACCAAGAACGGCGAGCACGACATCAGCCTGATCGGCTGGACCGGTGACAATGGCGACCCGGACAACTGGCTCGGCACGCTGTACAGCTGCGATGCCATTGGCGGCAACAACTACTCCATGTGGTGTGATCCGGCTTACGACAAGCTGATCAAGCAGGCCAAAGTCGTCACTGACCGTGACCAGCGCACGGTGCTCTACAAGCAGGCGCAGCAGTACCTCAAGCAGCAGGTGCCCATCACGCCGGTCGCCCACTCGACGGTCAACCAGCCGTTGAGCGCCAAAGTCGAAGGATTCAAGGTGAGTCCTTTCGGTCGTAACGTGTTCTCGGGCGTCAGTATCGACCAATAACCGATTAGTCAGAACGCTGGGGGCGGATTCCGCCCTCACGCAAGCGTATTGCCGTAATTCGCCAATCAGGCCTATAGCAAACGTTTGCTTTGCGTGAAATGAGTTCAAACCAAATAGCCGTTCACCAAAAAAAGACCGGCATAAAAAAGAAAACAAGGAGCTTCACCCATGAAACTGAGCAGCACCGCGTTATTGGCCTTGGCCATCAGCAGCGTGACCGCCACGGCGTACGCAGAATCCCAGAGCCAGGCGTTCACGCCGGTTACCGTTAAAGAGAAAAGTGCCCAGAGTGAAGCCACAGGCTTTGTCGAAGGCCAATCGATCACCGGCAGCACGCGTAACTGGTATGCCAATGAGCAACTGAAGCGCGGCGCCACGTTCAGCTACAAGAAGAATGGTGTATCGACCCCGACTGATCGTCGTATCAACTGGGTTCAGGGCACTATCCTCAAGTACAACTCCGGCTTCACCGAAGGCACCGTAGGTTTCAGCACCGAAGTGGCGGCCTACAACGCTATTGCTCTGGATCGTGATCGCAAGGATCTGGCGTCCAATAATGGTGGCGCACCGGGTACCCGTTCTGGCGCGGGCAACAACCGCACACTGACCGAGGAAGGTGGCGACGCTGTCGGCCAGTGGAGCAAGCTGGGCCTGGCCAACGTCAAGGCCCGCGTGTCCAACACCACCCTCACTGCCGGCCGCCAGAACTTCAGCAGCCCGATGGTCGATGTCATCGGTAACCGTGCGTTGCCTTCGAGCTTCCAGGGTGTGAGCCTGCACAGTGAAGAGCTGGAAAACCTGAGCTTCGACGTCGGCACGTTCGATCGCAACTCTCCACGAACCGAACAAAGCCAGCGCAAGTTCCGCACCGAATACGCCAACGGCATCGTTGAAACCGATCACGTCCACACGGCCGGTATCACTTACACGCCATTTGCCAGCCTGACCACCAGTCTGTGGGGTACCCAGGCTGAAGACCTGTGGAACCAGTACTACTTCGGCGCCAGCCATGTGCTGGGCGACAGCTCGATCCTGAGCCTGACCACTGGCCTGAACTACTACAAAACCCAGGAAGAAGGTAAAGCCCTTATCGGCAAGATCGATAACGACACCTACTCCCTGTCGTTCGGCCTGACCCACCAGGCTCACAGCCTTACCTTCTCTTACCAGGAAATTAACGGTAACGAGTACTTCGACTACCTGCACGAAACCAACGGCATCTACCTGGCCAACTCCCTGCTGTCGGACTTCAACGGCCCGAACGAGAAGTCCTTCCAGATTGCCTACGGTCTGAACATGGCTGAATACGGCGTACCGGGCCTGAAGTTCAACATCTATCAGGCTCGCGGCTGGGGCATCGACGGCACTCACTACACCGGCAACGGCGGTGTGGCGGACAAGGGTTACGACGGTATCCAGAACCAGGATGGCGAACACCACTATGAATACGGCATCGGTGCTTCGTACGCCGTGCAGAGCGGTCCACTCAAGGCCACCGCTATCCGCGCGACCTACACCGCTCATCGCGCCAGCGAAAACCAGGTGGATGGCAGCATCAACGAGTTCCGTCTCGTGACCACCATCCCGTTCAATATTTTGTAAAACCCATGCCGGCGGCTGACTCATGATGAGTCGGCCGTCTGGTTTTTCTGTTCACCGATTGCAGAGGGCTCTAGATGAAAATGCTTCCCCTACGAGCGGCCATCGCTGCCGCGTTGCTGAGTGTCGCCGTCGGCGTCTCGGCCAAACCCTTGGTGGTCTGTACCGAAGCCAGCCCGGAAGGCTTCGATATGGTCCAGTACACGACTGCAGTCACAGCCGATGCGGTGGCCGAAACCATCTTCAATCGTCTGGCGGACTTCAAGCCCGGCACCACTGAAGTGATCCCGGCACTGGCCGAGTCGTGGGACATCAGCGACGACGGTCTGACCTACACGTTCCACCTGCGCAAAGGCGTCAAGTTTCACACCACCGATTACTTCAAGCCGACCCGCGACATGAATGCCGACGACGTGGTCTGGAGCTTCCAGCGTCAGCTGGACCCGAAACACCCATGGCACAAACTGTCGAGCGTGGGCTTCCCGTACTTTGAAAGCATGGGCTTCAAAGAGCTGCTCAAAAGCGTCGAGAAAGTCGACGACAACACGGTCAAATTCACCCTGACCCGCCGTGAAGCGCCGTTCCTGGCCGACATCGCCATGGCCTTCTCCTCGATTTACTCCGCCGAGTACGCCGATCAGTTGCTCAAGGCCAACAAGGCCGGCGACCTGAACAACAAGCCGATCGGCACCGGACCGTTCGTCTTCCAGCGTTACGCCAAGGATGCTCAGGTTCGCTTCAAGGCCAATCCGGACTACTTCCGTGGCAAGCCACCGGCTGAAGCGCTGGTCCTGGCGATTGCCACCGACAACAACGTGCGCCTGCAAAAGCTCAAGGCCAACGAGTGCCAGATCGCGCTGTATCCGAAACCGGATGACATCCCGAGCATCAAGAAAGACGCCAACCTGAAGGTTGATGAGCTGAACGCGATGACCGTGTCCTATGTCGCCATGAACACCGCCCGCCCGTACATCAGCGATGTGCGCGTGCGTAAAGCCATCGACATGGCCTTCGACAAGGCTGCGTACGTCAACGCGTTGTTCGGCAAGGGCAATGCGACCGTGGCGGTCAACCCGTACCCGGACACCCTGCTGGGCTACAACCACAAACTGACCAACCCGCCACGTGATCTGGACAAGGCTCGCGCCTTGCTCAAGGAAGCCGGCGTACCGGAAGGCACCACGTTTACCCTGTTCACCCGTAACGGCGGCGGCCCGACCAACCCGAACCCGATGCTCGGCGCGCAGATGATGCAGGCCGATCTGGCCAAAGTCGGGATCAAGGTCGATATTCGAGTCATGGAATGGGGCGAAATGCTCAAGCGCGCGAAAAACGGCGAGCACGACATGGTGTCTGCCGGCTGGGCGGGCGACAACGGTGACCCGGATAACTTCCTGACGCCTATGCTCAGTTGCGAAGCGGCCAAGAACGGCGAAAACTACGCTCGCTGGTGCAATGAAAAGTTCCAGGCGCTGATCGACGAAGCACGGGCCAAAGTGAACCCGGACGAACGCACGGCGCTCTACGAACAGGCCCAGGCCATTTTCAATCAGGACCAGCCGTGGATCAGCATGGCGCACACCCGTATGTTCACTGCAATGCGCACCAACGTAGAGGGCTATCACATTAGCCCCCTCACCACTAATAACTTCGCCACCACCCAGGTGAAGTAGATAAGAAACGCCCGGCATCGCTGACCCCAGCGCTGCCGGGCACGCCTAACCGGCTGATGAGGTACACCACACGATGTTTAGTTTTATTGCCCGCCGATTGGGGTTATTGATCCCCACGTTCTTCGGCATCACCTTGCTGACTTTCGCGTTGATTCGCATGATTCCAGGCGACCCCGTGGAAGTAATGATGGGCGAACGTAGAGTCGACCCCGAAATGCATGCTCAGGCAATGGAACGCCTAGGTCTGAACAAACCCCTGTATGCCCAATACCTGGATTACATCGGCAAGTTGGCCCACGGCGATCTCGGCGAATCCCTGCGTACCCGTGAAAGCGTCTGGACCGAGTTCAGCTCTCTATTCCCCGCGACCCTGGAACTGTCCATGGCCGCCCTGTTATTCGCCGGCATCCTGGGCCTTCTGGCCGGGGTGATCGCGGCACTCAAGCGAGGATCCCTGTTCGACCATGGGGTGATGGGCGTCTCCCTGGCGGGATACTCGATGCCGATCTTCTGGTGGGGCCTGATCCTGATCATGTTCTTCTCGGTGAGCCTGGGCTGGACCCCGGTGTCCGGGCGGATCGACCTGCTCTACGACATCGAGCCGCGCACCGGCTTCATGCTGATCGATACGCTGCTGGCCGACGACGTCGGGGCGTTCTTCGATGCCCTGCATCACCTGATCCTGCCGGCCATCGTGCTCGGTACTATCCCGCTGGCGGTGATCGCGCGGATGACCCGTTCGTCGATGCTCGAAGTGCTGCGTGAAGACTACATCCGTACCGCCCGCGCCAAAGGCCTGTCGCCATCGCGCGTGGTGTTCGTTCACGGCTTGCGTAACGCACTGATTCCGGTACTGACCGTGGTCGGCCTGCAAGTCGGCACTCTGTTGGCCGGTGCGGTCCTGACCGAAACCATTTTCTCCTGGCCCGGCATCGGCAAATGGCTGATCGAAGCCATTGGCGCACGGGACTATCCCGTGGTGCAGAACGGCATCCTGTTAATCGCCTGCCTGGTGATCCTGGTCAACTTCGTGGTGGACATCCTCTACGGCTTTGCCAACCCACGCATCCGTCATCAGCGCTGAGATCAAGACCATGACCACTCTCACTACACCGGTAGCAGTCGATCAAAGTCTGCTGTATCCGTCCCCGTATAAAGAATTCTGGCAAGCATTCTCGAAAAACAAAGGTGCCGTCGCCGGCCTGATGTTCATGCTGCTGGTGATTTTCTGCGCGATCTTCGCCCCATGGGTCGCACCGCATAACCCAAGCGAGCAGTACCGCGACTTCCTGCTGACCCCGCCGTCCTGGCTGGAAGGCGGGCAAATCCAGTTCCTGCTCGGCACAGATGAACTGGGTCGCGACCTGCTGTCGCGGCTGATCAACGGTTCGCGCCTGTCCTTGCTGATCGGTTTGTCGTCGGTGGTGATGTCGCTGATTCCGGGCATCCTGTTGGGTCTGTTCGCCGGGTTCTTCCCGCGCGTGCTCGGCCCGACCATCATGCGTCTGATGGACATCATGCTGGCCCTGCCGTCCCTGCTGCTGGCCGTGGCGATTGTCGCCATCCTCGGCCCTGGCCTGATCAACACCATTATTGCCATCGCCGTGGTTTCGTTGCCGTCCTATGTTCGTCTGACCCGCGCCGCGGTGATGGGCGAATTGAACCGCGACTACGTGACCGCCGCACGCCTGGCCGGTGCCGGTCTGCCACGCCTGATGTTCGTGACCGTGCTGCCCAACTGCATGGCGCCGCTGATCGTGCAGGCCACCTTGAGTTTCTCCTCGGCAATTCTCGATGCCGCGGCACTGGGCTTCCTCGGCCTTGGCGTACAACCGCCAACGCCTGAGTGGGGCACCATGCTGGCTTCGGCTCGTGACTACATCGAACGTGCCTGGTGGGTGGTGAGCTTGCCTGGTTTGACCATTTTGCTCAGCGTGCTGGCAATCAACTTGATGGGCGACGGCCTGCGCGATGCGCTGGACCCGAAACTCAAGAACGCCGCCTGAGGAGATTCAAATGTCACTGTTAGAAATCAAGAATCTCAACGTTCGCTTCGGCGACGCCAACGCCGTTCCGGTGGTCGACGGTCTCGACATTACCGTGGACAAGGGCGAAGTGCTGGCTATCGTTGGCGAATCGGGTTCCGGCAAGTCCGTGACCATGATGGCGCTGATGGGCCTGATCGAGCATCCGGGGATCGTCACCGCCGATGCCCTGAATTTCGACGGCAAGAACATGCTCAAGCTCAGCAACCGTCAGCGTCGGCAAATCGTCGGCAAAGACCTGGCCATGGTTTTCCAGGACCCGATGACCGCGCTGAACCCGAGCTACACCGTCGGTTTCCAGATCGAAGAAGTGCTGCGCCTGCACCTGAAAATGTCCCGCAAGGACGCCCGCAAGCGTGCCATCGAACTGCTGGAAAAAGTGGAAATCCCGGGCGCCGCCAGCCGTATGGACGCCTATCCGCATCAACTCTCCGGCGGCATGAGCCAGCGTGTTGCAATCGCCATGGCGATTGCCGGCGAACCGAAACTGCTGATCGCCGACGAACCGACCACCGCGCTGGACGTAACGATTCAGGCGCAGATCATGGACCTGCTGCTGGCCTTGCAAAAAGAGCAGAACATGGGCCTGGTGCTGATCACCCACGACCTCGCGGTCGTGGCCGAAACCGCCCAGCGCGTGTGCGTGATGTACGCCGGCCAAGCGGTTGAAGTCGGTCAGGTGCCACAACTGTTCGACATTCCGGCGCACCCGTACAGCGAAGCACTGCTCAAGGCGATTCCGGAACACAGCCTGGGCGCCGCGCGCCTGTCGACATTGCCGGGCATCGTTCCCGGTCGTTACGACCGCCCGCAAGGCTGCCTGCTGTCGCCACGCTGCCCGTACGTGCAAGACAACTGCCGCACCCAGCGTCCGGCCCTTGACCAGAAAAGCAACAGCCTCGCCCGCTGCTTCTACCCGCTGAATCAGGAGGTGGCGTAATGGCCGTCGTACTAACCGCCCGCAACCTGACCCGTCACTACGAAGTGTCCCGTGGCCTGTTCAAGGGTCATGCGACCGTGCGCGCCCTCAACGGTGTGTCGTTCGAACTGGAAGCCGGCAAGACCCTCGCCGTTGTGGGCGAATCGGGTTGTGGCAAATCCACCTTGGCCCGGGCCCTGACGCTGATTGAAGAACCGTCCTCCGGCTCCTTGAAAATCGCCGGGCAGGAAGTCGCGGGTGCCGACAAGGCTCAGCGCAAGCAACTGCGCAAAGATGTGCAGATGGTGTTCCAGAGCCCGTACGCGTCGCTGAACCCACGACAGAAAGTCGGTGATCAGCTCGCCGAACCGCTGCTGATCAACACCAACCTGAGCGCCTCGGAACGTCGCGAGAAAGTCCAGGCGATGATGAAACAGGTGGGCTTGCGGCCTGAGCATTACCAGCGCTACCCGCACATGTTCTCCGGCGGTCAGCGTCAGCGGATTGCCCTGGCCCGCGCGATGATGCTGCAACCGAAAGTGCTGGTCGCGGATGAACCGACCTCGGCGCTGGACGTATCGATTCAGGCGCAGGTACTGAACCTGTTCATGGATTTGCAGCAAGAGTTCAACACCGCCTACGTGTTCATCTCCCACAACCTGGCGGTGGTGCGCCACGTCGCCGATCACGTGATGGTGATGTACCTCGGCCGTCCGGTGGAAATGGGCCCGAAAGAGGACATCTACACTCGCCCTCTGCACCCCTACACCCAGGCGCTGTTGTCGGCCACTCCGACCATCCACCCGGACCCGGACAAGCCGAAAATCAAGATCGTCGGCGAACTGCCAAACCCGCTGAACCCGCCGTCCGGCTGCGCTTTCCATAAGCGCTGCCCGTATGCGACCGAGCGCTGCACCACAGAAGAACCGCTCCTGCGCCTGGTCGACACCCGTCAGGTGGCTTGCCACTACGCCGAGCAATTCCTCGACGGCGCGGCGTAAAAACGGCCTGAAAAAAATGAGAGCGAGCTTGCTCGCGAAGTCGGTGTTTCAGTCACCATCTCTGTCGACTGACAGATTGCTTTCGCGAGCAAGCCCGCTCCCACAGGGACCGAGTTGACCAGACCCCTTCCGCCAGATTGCGTATCAGTCCGGCGAGGGGTTTTCTTTTGTCCGTCATTTACGTTTGCGTGTCTTCCTCATCCTCTTCCTCATCGGCGTCTGGATCATCATCGCCTGATTCGGTCGCAGCGATCATCTGCTCGCTGTGCACGCCTTGCCCGTTCAAGGCCTGTGTTTCGTGGTTCTCACATTCCGCCCACGCCACCGCCGATGTGCCAAGGGACAGCAGCACCAAAACCTTAAGCAACAACACAATGCGTTGGTAAATACTCATAGTCGATTCCATCCTTTGTGGGGTGAAGCACGGATGCCTGACAGGTAATGAATGAAATTTAGTTCCGATTGACCGGGTTCTCCAGAGAGGACGCTACCGGGTAGCAGAAAATGCCGCTGGCGGGGAGATTTGTTTGGAATAGGGGTTATATCCAAACCCACTAACAACAATGGTCCAATGTGGGAGCGGGCTTGCTCGCGAAAGGGCCCTTTCATTCAACATTGATGTCGACTGACCCGACGCTTTCGCGAGCAAGTCGGATCGCCGCACCGCCGCTCCCACAGTTGACCGAGGCGACACAAAAAAGCCCCGAGGCTTACGCATCGGGGCTTTGGTGTTACGACTCAGCGCTTAATGATGCTCACGCGTCGCACGGAATTTCACATCCGGCCAACGCTCTTCCATCAGAGCCAAGTTAACCCGCGTCGGAGCCAGGTAGGTCAGGTGACCACCGCCGTCGACCGCAAGGTTTTCCACGGCCTTGACCCGGAACTCCTCGAACTTCTTCTTATCGTCGCAATCAATCCAGCGCGCGGAATAAACAGTGATCGGCTCATACGAGCACTCGACCTTGTATTCCTCTTTCAAACGGCTGGCGACCACGTCGAACTGCAGCACACCGACGGCACCCAGGATGATGTCGTTGCTGCGCTCGGGGAAGAACACCTGAGTGGCGCCTTCTTCGGCCAGTTGCTGCAGGCCCTGACGCAGTTGCTTGGATTTCAGCGGATCACGCAGACGCACGCGACGGAACAGTTCCGGGGCGAAGTGCGGGATGCCGGTGAAGCCCAGGACTTCGCCTTCGGTGAAGGTGTCGCCGATCTGGATGGTGCCGTGGTTGTGCAAGCCGATGATGTCGCCGGCAAACGCTTCTTCCAGTTGCTCACGCTCGGAGGAGAAGAAGGTCAGCGCATCGCCGATCCGTACGTCTTTGCCGGTACGCACGTGGCGCATTTTCATGCCTTTTTCGTACTTGCCAGAGCAGATACGCATGAAGGCGATGCGGTCGCGGTGTTTCGGGTCCATGTTCGCCTGGATCTTGAACACGAAGCCGGCGAACTTCTCTTCAACCGGCTCCACGGTGCGCTCATTGGCGACACGGGCCAGCGGTTTCGGCGCCCAGTTGACCACGGCGTCGAGCACGTGATCGACACCGAAGTTGCCCAATGCAGTACCGAAGAATACCGGCGTCAGTTGGCCGTCGAGGAATTCCTGTTGATTGAATTCGTGACAGGCGCCCTGCACCAGTTCCAGCTGATCGACGAAGCGATCGTATTCGTCGCCCAAGTGCGCACGGGCTTCATCGGAGTCGAGCTTCTCGATGATTTTCACATCGGTGCGTTCGTGGCCGTGGCCAGCGGTGTAAACGATGATGTAGTCGTCGGCGAGGTGATACACGCCCTTGAAGTCGCGGTAGCAGCCGATCGGCCAGGTGATCGGCGCCGCCTTGATCTTCAGGACCGCTTCGATTTCGTCGAGCAGTTCAATCGGGTCGCGAATGTCACGGTCGAGTTTGTTGATGAAGCTGACGATCGGCGTGTCACGCAGACGGCAGACGTCCATCAGCGCGATGGTCCGAGGCTCTACACCCTTACCGCCGTCGAGAACCATCAATGCCGAGTCCACCGCTGTCAGGGTGCGGTAGGTATCTTCGGAGAAGTCTTCGTGGCCCGGGGTGTCGAGCAGGTTGATCATGTGATCGCGATACGGGAACTGCATGACCGACGTGGTAATGGAAATACCCCGTTGTTTTTCCATTTCCATCCAGTCGGAGGTGGCATGGCGGTCGGATTTTCGAGATTTCACCGTGCCCGCAATCGCAATCGCCTTGCCCATCAGCAAGAGCTTCTCGGTGATGGTGGTTTTACCGGCATCGGGGTGGGAAATAATGGCGAAAGTGCGGCGTTTCGCGACTTCGGCGGCCTGTTTGGTCATGGGAAATCGCCTGGCAGGTGATTCAAAAAAGGGCGGCGAGTATAGCTCAAAACGACATCTACGGACCACCGTCCGTAGGGCTTCCCGAACACCGCATCCCTGTAGGAGCTGCCGAAGGCTGCGATCTTTTGATCTTGTTTTTTCAAGACCACCGAAGATCAAGATCAAAAGATCGCAGCCTTCGGCAGCTCCTACGCGGTGGCTAAATGCTGTTAATTATGGAACCTTTTAAAAGGTGGAGGCGTCCACTCCCCTGTTACGACCCGTCGTCAGGGGCTGAAAAATCAGCAAGTTAGTCTGACGAGGCTGCGCTTATGGCTCGATTTCATGCCGTTTACCGGCACTGATAGAGCTGCTTCTCGCGAACGTTGTTTTCCCGGCAGCCAGGAATGGCATTGCCACACGGGACTGCGTTTGCCGACAAAGAAAAAAGGAGTCCGCCTGTGGCTATTCGCTATGGCAAAGGGCTGATAGGAGGTGCGGTTGTCGTCGCCCTTCTGGCCCTGCTGGTCCACTGGATTGGCATCAACACGATCGAACAGTACCGCGACGATTTGTTGTTTTACCTGCAAGCTCATCTGATTCTCGTCCTCGTTTCCATGCTGGCCGCCCTTGTAGTGGGCATACCCGCCGGTATCTTCCTCAGCCGCCCGACCATGGTTGGCCGCGCCGAACGCTTCATGCAGATCTTCAACATCGGCAACACCGTGCCGCCACTCGCCGTACTGGCCATCGCCCTGGGGATTCTCGGCATCGGCAGTGGCCCGGCGATCTTCGCCTTGTTCCTCGCCTCACTGTTGCCGATTGTGCGCAACACCTATGAAGGCCTGAAAAACGTTCAGGGATCACTCAAGGAAGCGGCCGTCGGCATCGGCATGACACCGACTCAGGTGCTATGGCGGGTCGAACTGCCGAACGCCGTGCCGATCATCATCGGTGGTGTGCGCGTGGCACTGGCGATCAACGTCGGTACGGCACCGCTGGCGTTCCTGATTGGCGCCAACAGCCTGGGCAGCCTGATTTTCCCCGGCATCGCCCTGAACAATCAGCCGCAACTGCTGCTAGGCGCGGCCTGCACCGCCCTGCTGGCCTTGCTGCTCGACGGACTGGTGACACTCGCCAGCCGCCTCTGGCTCGAACGCGGCTTGCGCCCGTCTTAAGCCTCGGCAAAGGAATCAACATGAAAAAAATAAGCTTAATACTAGGCTGCGCCCTGCTGTTCGCAGGATTTGCCCAAGCCGCTGAAAAACCCGTTATCCGCATCGGCGCCCGGGTGTTCACCGAACAAACCCTGCTGGCGGAAATCACTTCCCAATACCTGCGCGCCAAGGGTTACGACACCCAGGTGACCGGCGGTCTGGGCAGCAACCTGGCTCGCAGCGCCCACGAAAGTGGCCAGCTGGATTTGATGTGGGAATACACCGGCGTGTCGCTGGTGGCTTACAACCACGTCACCGACAAGCTCGACAGCGCTCAGTCCTACGCCCGGGTGAAAGAACTCGACGCGAAAAAAGGCCTGGTCTGGCTCACCCCGTCGAAATTCAGCAATACCTACGCCCTGGCACTGCCGGAAAACACCGCAAAAGCGTATCCGCAGATCAACACCATCAGCGAGCTGAACACAGTGCTGCAGGCTGAGGTGAAGACCAATCACCTCGTCGCCCTGGACACCGAGTTCGCCAACCGTTCCGACGGTCTGGACGGCATGGTCGACCTCTACGGCATGAACCTGACCCGCAAAAACATCCGGCAGATGGATGCTGGTTTGGTCTACACCGCCCTGCGCAATGGTCAGGTGTTCGCCGGTCTGGTCTACACCACCGACGGTCGTTTGAACGCCTTCAAGCTGAAGCTGCTGGAAGACGACAAGCACTACTTCCCGGACTACACCGCCGCGCCGGTGGTGCGTCAGGTTTACCTCGACGCCCACCCGAAACTCGCCGAAGAGCTCAAGCCGCTGGCCGAACTGTTCGACGACGCCACCATGCGTCAGCTCAACGCGCGGGTCGATGTCGATCACGAAAGCCCTTCATCCGTTGCCGCCGATTTCCTGCGCCAACATCCATTGAACTAAGGAGGAAAAGACATGGAATTTCTCAACGCCTTTTCCCATCTCGATTGGCCGCAGGTTTTACACCTGACCTGGCAGCACATCACCCTGGTTGGCATCGCCGTGACCCTGGCGATTGTGGTCGGCGTGCCATTGGGCATCCTGATGACCCGCTTCCCGACACTGGCCGGCCCGTTGCAAGCCAGCGCTACGGTGTTGCTGACCGTGCCATCGATTGCGCTGTTCGGCCTGCTGCTGCCGTTCTATTCCAAATTCGGCCAGGGCCTCGGCCCGATGCCGGCGATCACCGCAGTGTTTCTGTACTCCCTGCTGCCGATCATGCGTAACACCTATTTGGCCCTGACCGGCGTGGAGCCTGGCATTCGCGAAGCAGCGCGCGGTATTGGCATGACCTTCGGCCAGCGCCTGCGCATGGTCGAACTGCCGATTGCCGTGCCGGTGATCCTCGCCGGCGTGCGCACCGCCGTGGTGATGAACATCGGTGTGATGACCATCGCCGCGACCATCGGCGCCGGTGGCCTCGGTGTACTCATTCTCGCTTCCATCAGCCGCAGCGACATGTCGATGCTGATCGTCGGCGCCGTGCTGGTCAGTCTCCTGGCCATCTTCGCCGACCTGCTTCTGCAATGGCTGCAACGCACGCTGACTCCAAAAGGACTCCTGAAATGATCGAACTTCAAAACCTCAGCAAGACCTTCCAAAGCAACGGCAAAGATGTGAAAGCCGTGGACTCGGTGAGCCTGACCGTCAATGAAGGCGAAATCTGTGTGTTCCTCGGGCCATCGGGTTGCGGTAAAAGCACCACGCTGAAGATGATCAACCGCCTGATCAAGCCAACCTCGGGCAAGATCCTGATCAACGGCGAAGACACCACCGACCTCGACGCCGTCACCCTGCGTCGCAACATCGGTTATGTGATCCAGCAGATCGGTCTGTTCCCGAACATGACCATCGAGGAAAACATCACCATCGTTCCGCGCCTGCTGGGCTGGGACAAACAGAAATGCCACGACCGCGCCCGCGAGTTGATGAGCATGATCAAGCTCGAACCCAAGCAGTATCTGACTCGCTACCCGCGTGAGTTGTCCGGTGGCCAGCAGCAGCGGATCGGCGTGATTCGCGCGCTGGCAGCGGATGCGCCGCTGTTGTTGATGGACGAACCATTCGGCGCGGTCGACCCGATCAACCGCGAGATGATTCAGAACGAGTTCTTCGAGATGCAACGGGCTTTGAACAAGACCGTGATCATGGTCAGCCACGACATCGATGAAGCCATCAAGCTCGGCGACAAGATCGCGATTTTCCGCGCGGGCAAACTGCTGCAGATCGACCATCCGGATACACTGCTCGCGCACCCGGCGGATGACTTTGTCAGCAACTTCGTCGGCCAGGACAGCACCCTCAAGCGTCTGCTGCTGGTGAAAGCCGAAGACGCGGCCGACAACGCGCCATCGGTGAGCCCGGAAACGCCAGTGGCCGAAGCGCTGGAGTTGATGGACGAACTGGACCGTCGCTACGTGGTGGTCACCTGTGCCGAGAACAAGGCCTTGGGCTACGTGCGCCGTCGCGACCTGCACCGTCAGACCGGCACCTGCGCGCAATACCTGCGCGAGTTCAACGCCACCGCGGCGTACGACGAGCATTTGCGCATCCTGCTATCGCGCATGTACGAGTTCAACCGCTCGTGGCTGCCGGTGATGGATGCCGAGCGGGTGTTCCTGGGGGAAGTGACTCAGGAATCGATTGCCGAGTATCTGAGCTCCGGTAAGTCTCGTGGGGGTAAGACCAGTATTGTTTCGCCAGCGGAAGCTGCGTTGGCCTGATCCCTTTCTACTGATCGTTCCCACGCTCCGCGTGGGAATGCATCCAGAGACGCTCTGCGTCTCAACGGCTGGACGCAGAGCGTCCCGGGCGGCATTCCCACGCGGAGCGTGGGAACGATCAGGCAATGCAAATCCCTCCAAAATCCCTCATTCGGGGAACATCACACTGTCATGCAGGTCGGTTACATCAGTAGCTGTCCGGGACCGCACGACGGAAGCGTGCAAAAACGCGACATTTTTTGTTGATCTCAAGCTCCTCACGCCCTAAAGTTCGCGCCGAACGTCCATGCTGGAAACGATCCATCCGGCTCAAGTACTGACGACGAGACAGCAAGGCCAAGGGAAAGCACCGCCTCCCATGGCCTTTTTGCTTTCGGCGACATGCCTTGGGAAGTAGGCGAACCAAAGTGGGGATACGGAGGGCGTTCATTTGCACCCATTGATAATTTCAGTTTGCCAGTAGGAGTTCCCAGCATGTCGATCAACGTCGAAGACTATTTCGCGCGCGATACCTTCCAGAAAATGAAGGCCTTCGCCGACAAACAAGAAACCCCGTTCGTGGTGATCGACACCGCGATGATCAGCCAGGCCTACGACGACCTGCGCGCCGGTTTCGAATTCGCCAAGGTCTACTACGCAGTCAAGGCCAACCCGGCCGTTGAAATCATCGACCTGCTCAAAGAGAAAGGCTCGAACTTCGACATCGCCTCGATCTACGAGCTCGACAAAGTGATGAACCAGGGCGTCGGCCCGGATCGCATCAGCTACGGCAACACCATCAAGAAATCCAAAGACATTCGCTACTTCTACGACAAGGGCGTGCGTCTGTACGCCACCGACTCCGAAGCTGACCTGCGCAACATCGCCAAGGCAGCTCCAGGCTCGAAAGTCTACGTGCGCATCCTGACTGAAGGCTCGACCACCGCTGACTGGCCACTGTCGCGTAAATTCGGCTGCCAGACCGACATGGCCATGGACCTGCTGATCCTCGCTCGTGACCTGGGCCTGGTGCCGTACGGCATCTCGTTCCACGTCGGTTCGCAGCAGCGCGACATCAGCGTCTGGGACGCGGCGATCGCCAAGGTCAAAGTGATCTTCGAACGCCTGAAAGAAGAAGACGGTATCCACCTGAAGCTGATCAACATGGGCGGCGGTTTCCCGGCCAACTACATCACCCGCACCAACAGCCTTGAAACCTACGCTGAAGAAATCATCCGCTTCCTCAAGGAAGACTTCGGCGACGAGTTGCCTGAAATCATCCTGGAGCCGGGCCGTTCGCTGATCGCCAACGCCGGCATTCTGGTCAGTGAAGTAGTGCTGGTGGCGCGTAAATCCCGTACCGCCGTCGAGCGCTGGGTGTACACGGATGTGGGCAAATTCTCTGGCCTGATCGAAACCATGGACGAAGCCATCAAGTTCCCGATCTGGACCGAGAAGAAAGGCGAGATGGAAGAAGTGGTCATCGCCGGTCCAACCTGCGACAGCGCCGACATCATGTACGAAAACTACAAGTACGGCCTGCCGCTGAACCTGGCGATCGGTGACCGTTTGTACTGGTTGTCGACCGGTGCGTACACCACCAGCTACAGCGCTGTTGAGTTCAATGGCTTCCCGCCGCTGAAGTCATTTTACGTGTAATAAGCATCCAATCAAAAAAAGGCCCATGAAAACATGGGCTTTTTTTATTTACGAAGCCATACCTCAAAGTGGTTCATCAGCGCCACACACTCACTAGCGCCCTCCAGGGTGGCGGCCAGCTTGAAGTTTAACTCCCCGAGTCTAGACGCCCCCTTTGCCTGGAGGAGTTCGTTGCACACACCATCGATACGTTGATAAAGCTCCTCAATGAACAACCCCATCTGCGAGTTCACGGCAGCGAACCCACTGAATAGCGCTGCGATATCCGCCTTATATTCTGCAGCCTTGACTGAAGGGTCCCTCGAAGAGTAATTGAAGTCCCAGACCGGAGTAGTCGCAGGCTCGCCGAACAACTCCTGTGCAACCGTTGGCTCTATATGGCAATTACAGGACCGATGATCCATGGCACTGCGGAATACCGACTTCAGCCCAAACGACTCCTCATACACTTCTACGACCGTATATTTCAATTGTCGTACCACGGCTCTTAGCTCATAGAATCGAAGCGCCAACTCATGAATCAAATCCGGTACATTCGTTGGCGGAAATAACTTCCAGATCGGGGATCTGGATAGACTGTACTGCCTGAAATCCACCTGACCAATGGGTTCGTTCCTGGAGGTTTTCCCGGTTATTTCCAAAGACTCCCCAGTGAACGTTTCGAGATCTTCAAAATAGGCTCCGCATAGAAGCAGGGCTTCTCCAGTACGCCCCCAAAACTCTTGTAGATATCGCTCATTGAATCTGGCATTTTCCAGGCGCGAGTCCCTGGACAGAACCGCAAGTTGATGTCCGTTTTTTCTACGGCGCTCAAACACAAGCGGTATTCCGTTGAATGTCGGATGTAACGAGCCGAGAAAAGTGACGTATCGATCTAAAACGCGCCGTTGCGCTGACGTAAACTCATAGGCAAGTGAATTCATACTTTATATTTGAGGGGGCGGGCATGTGACCAGCCCCCTCAACCCCTAATTATTGATAAATAGGTTTCAAGTATTTAATAACATCTACGATTTTGGCAATCGCATTATCCGCTCGCACCTCGACGGACAGCGAAGCATCTTGCCTAAACTCACGAGAAAACTTTTCAATGTCACCAATCAGATTCGAAAACTCATTCACGTATTTCGAACGACCGTCATCCAACTCATTTAATGCCTTGACCAGATTAATTTTCCCATCAATGCAGACAATATCCTTAGCGTACTTTTGCGACTGTACTCGCAAATCACCTGCCTTCTCCTTGAGTCGGTTATATGCGGCCAACATATTGAGAAAAGAAATAGCCTCACCAATACCCGAGATCATTTTTTTAAGCATATCAATAGCCAATAACGCGACTTCAACCTGCGGTGGCGCCAAGCCTAGCGTTTTCAAACTTTCAAGCGACAACTGAGCCTCTTCGCCGATTTTTTCGACTCCAGCTTTTGCGATCAAGTCGATCGCTTCGGACACCGACTTCATCTGCTCGCTCAGTTCTGTCAGCTTTTCATCGGTTTTACTCTTGAGGTCTTCCGCGAATGTGCGATCCTGCGTGAGAGTAACAATCCATTCTTCCGAAGCCCCCCTGTCATATGGGGTGCTAACACCCTTATGCATACTTTTTAAATCTTCAGTATGTGCGGAGACTTTATTGGACAGATTCTTGAGCTCCACCTCCATGTCCTCACGAACCTCGTCCGCATCGTCTGGATAAACCAGTTCTGCCTGGTAGCCTTTCAGCTTTTTCTCGGCACGCTCCAGATAAAGAGTGAGTGACTGAGCCTGAATGCGCAGATCAAATGTTGCCTTGTTGATAGCGAGCGCCAGATTATTCATTGCACCAACGGTACCCGGCAAGTAATCGAATTGCTCGAAAAGCATTTGCGCAGAGGTATTCGATCCTTGTACCGCAGCATTATGGCCGCGCAGATTTGCCACATTAAAAGTTGGAAAATCCAAATTATAATTTAACGAACGCATAGCCATTCCACCCCAAAAAGTCAAACGATTGCTCTCATAATCTTTCTCAGCCTCTGCAAACACGCTGAGCAACTGATCCGAACTTACTTTTATCTGTTCCCAAGGTTCCACGATACTGAGCATCTGATTTTTGAATCGTCTCAAGGAGGTTGCTTCCTCCAGCATATCGACGTCTTTTATAGAACCCTCAATGTAGGTACTCAATGCATTCCATACCAGCATAATATTTTGAGTCGCTACTTCAGCTTCAATCGCTACGTAACTCAGGTTTTGGAGATCATCACGCACTTTGTTCAAGGAACTCAGTGTCTGGCTTTTGCTGGCCATCAAATGATTGGCGGCTTTTTGTAACTCTTTAAGCTTATTACGCTGACTGCGTATCTGTTCAGCTTTGACACCCTGATAGATGCCGAGAATTAACCCGCCAATATTAAGGGTTGCTGCAGCTTTGATCGCTTCCTGAACCAGCTGATCATATTGTTTATTAAGGTCATCAATCTCTTTCGAACGCTGGTCAATTTCACCTTGAAGAACCTTAATATCTGCCTGATATGTATTCCTCGAAACAAACTCCAGCCGCAACTTAATTTCCGGTAGCACTTGCGCACGCATATCAGTGCCAAAACTGTCCAGCTCGGCTCGCACCCGCTCGGCTTTCTGATGACATTGCTTGACCTTGGACAGCAGGTCATTGAGATAGGCTTTGATATCCGGAACATCTTCCGGAGACAGCTCAAGATCGGGAAGACCTGGAATCTGTAGTTTCAGTTTCAGATATTCTTCCGGCGTATTGATATTGTGCTCTTCCAGGTATTTCGATGCCTTGAGGTCCTCATACACATCTACAATTCCGTTACCTGTCCTGATAATGCTGCCGGCAAAAATCTTCAGGTCGGTGCCTGTCAGCATTATTTGCTCGCGCAATGGTGACCAGCGCTTGGCATGATCATAGGTCATGGTGAATGTACGTAGAAAGTCACCGGCGGTCAGCCCCACGCCGCCCTGATCACCCGAGCCGTAATTCAAGTATGCAATTACATCTTGTAGCCGAACAGGAAGAGACAGCCCCAAAGTTTCATATTTCTTCAGACTGATAATCTGATCCTTGGTTAACTGTATCCCCGTTCCGCGATTATATTCTTCACCCTCACCCAGCGATGCACTCACAAATACCCGGGGTGCTTTTGCGGCGGCTTCGACCACCTTGTTATCCACCTTCAATTCCATCAGAGACTCCTTGTCTTTTTCAAATCTTAAGAAAAATTAATTCAACAACAATACTGAATAGCCGCTTCCGGCGACACTTACTAATATTGCGACAACAACCTTAAGGCGATACGACACAGATCAACAAGTCTTTAAATATTAAAATTCAAGACAGCAGATATTAAAACCTATTAGTCAGAGCAGAGTTCAGACCCAACAAATATCACGCACACCCACTTTTACAGTACGACATTTTTAATATGGAAATTTTACTATTAGGTTCTGTACGAAATCAGATGAAACTCATTTGAACCCAGCAATCGTCGGGACTCAGTAAAGTCCGCGTCCATCAAAGGCAGGAGCCCACGATGGCCAAACGTTACGAACTTCCCGACGCAGCCTGGGATTTGGTTGCAGACATTTTCAGTGAACCCCGCCGGAACGGACGCCCACGAGCAGATGATCGGCTGATGCTCAACGGCGTGCTCTGGGTGCTCTGCTCGGGCGCTGCCTGGCGCGACATGCCCGAGCGCTTCGGCCCATGGTCGACGGTGTATCAGCGCTTTCGTGACTGGCGCAATCGCGGGACATTCGACCAGATGCTTAAGCGGCTTCACATTAGATTGAACGAGCAAGGGTTAATTGATCTGGAGACCTGGATGATCGATTCCACGGCGGTACGCGCAACCCGGGCCTCTTCTGGTGCTGGGAAAAAAGGGGGCCTGAAGAACCGCAAGACCATGCCCTCGGACGAAGCCGGGGCGGCCTGACGACGAAGATTCACATGCTGTGCGATGCCAATGGCGTACCGCTGAACTTTCTACTGTCCGGCGGGCAAGCTAGCGACATTGCCTATGCACAGCCGCTGCTGGATAACGCTTACATCCCAAGTTCGCGAGGGCGCCCTCGCAAGCGCTGCCGATGGTTGCTGGCCGACAAAGGCTACGACGCCGAAGCGTTGCGGCGCTACTGCGACCGCTATCGGATGCAGCCGGTTATCCCGCTGCGCACGATGAAGCGCAAACCCAAGCCAGGATTACCTAGACTGTTTGATCGCCCCAAATACCGACAGCGCAACATTATTGAGCGCATGTTCGGCTGGCTAAAGGAGAACCGCCGCATCGTCACGCGCTTCGACAAGCTCGCGAAAAGTTATGCGGCGATGGTCTCACTGGCTTGCGCCATGCGGTGTTTGAGACAGTATTTTTCGTACAGTGCCTAGGTGATCACTGACAGGAATATTGAACCCGTTACAATGCGACCCATTGAGATAATCGCTGTTGATAAACTTCAGCCATCCCACGAATCTGTGGATGATTTGCGCTTGACAATGCTTCAACGCTCACCCGCAAAAAATTTACGTTTCCTCCGGCCAGTGCCTTGTGCAGCCAACCCAGCGCCTCGTCGATCTTGCCTTCATCCGCCAACACCGCTGCATAACTGAACTGCCCACGAAAATCCCCGCCGACCGCCGAGCGTCGATACCAGTCACGGGCTGCTTGCGGATCTGCCGGGCAAACCCGGCCTTCTTCCAGATAACGCCCCAGCAGGTTCATCGACTTCGCGTGGCCCAATTCAGCTGCTTGCCGATACAGATTCAGCGCTTGCACCTGATCCCCGATCACTCCACGACCAGTAGCCAGCAGATTGGCGTAGTTGTACATCGCCCAATCCAGTCCGGCTTTTGCGGCAACACGATAATGCCCCGCAGCTATCGAAGCATCGGCGGTGCAACCCCAGCCATGTTCATGACAACGGCCGAGCATGTTGCGCGCCATCAAGTGTCCGCCTTGGGCGGCGATCTCGAACCAGCGCAGCGCCAGCGGCTGATCCTGAGCGATGCCACGGCCGTCGAGCAGGATCTGCCCGAGCAACGCCTGAGCATCGAGCACGCCTTCACGGGCGGCGATCAGGATCGCCTGAGCCGCTCGCGCCGGGCTTTCTTCGAGCATCGACTTGAGGCGGTCGCCGTCGAGGATTTCCTCGCGGTGCAACCGAAAGTCCGTCACTTACACCTCGACCCAGCGACGCAACAGGTTGTGGTAGGTGCCGGTCAGGCGGATCAATGAAGGATGGTCGGGCATGTCCTGGGTCAACTGTTGAATCGCCCCATCCATCTCGAACAGCAAGGCGCGCTGGCTGTCTTCACGTACCAGGCTTTGCGTCCAGAAAAAAGAGGCGTAACGGGTGCCGCGAGTGACGGCGTTGACCTTATGCAGGCTGGTGCCGGGATACAGGACCATGTCGCCTGCCGGCAATTTCACGCGCTGGGTGCCGAAGGTGTCCTGGATTTCCAGTTCGCCGCCGTCGTAGTCCTCCGGTTCACTGAAGAACAGCGTCGCCGACAAATCGGTGCGCACCCGCTCGATGCTGCCCTTGGGCTGACGCACGGCGTTGTCGATGTGGAAGTCGAAACTGCCACCAGCCGTGTAGCAGTTCAGTAACGGAGGGAAGACCTTGTGCGGTAACGCCGCCGACATGAACTGTGGATTTTTCCACAACCGCTCGAGCATCGCCGCACCGATTTCCTTGGCCAACGGATGCCCTTCCGGCAGTTGCAGATTGTGCTTGGCCTTGGCCGACTGGTAACCGGCGGTGATTTTGCCATCGGCCCAATCCGCCTGCGTCAGGGCCTCGCGAATACGCTGCACTTCTTCTTTCGCGAACACGCCGGGAATGTGCAGCAACATGGAAAGACACCTGAAGGCAAAGGGGCGCTAATGGTATTGATTCTTATTGCCCGTGTAAAACCCGCGTGACGAATGAAACGGCAAAAACCGTAAAGGTAAATTGTAAAGAATGTAAATTTGTCGCGAATAGCAACGTTTCGCAATTGATACAAATACGTATTTACTCTACATTCCGCGGCCTCAAATCCTTGGGGAGGGGAATTCACATGTCACGCCAACAACCACAATCAACGGTCAGTTCACCACGCTTGCTCGCGTCTGCAATTGGCGTGGCGATCACCGCCGGCTCTGCGGGTCACATGGTTTTCGCGGCCGAGAAGACCGACGAAAAAGCACCGAACAATGCGATTTCCCTGGACGCGACCAGCGTTGTGGGCGAGCAGAACGACACCTCCTACAAGACCGATACTTCGGCCTCCAAGAAGTACACCGCGCCACTGCGCGAGACGCCGAAAAGCGTCACCGTGATTCCGCAACAAGTGATTCGCGACACCGGCGCTACCAGTCTGGTCGACGCCCTGCGCACCACCCCGGGGATCACCTTTGGTGCCGGCGAAGGCGGCAACCCGGCCGGCGATCGTCCGATCATTCGCGGCTTCAACGCCGAAAGCGACACGTTCGTCGACGGCATGCGCGACCCTGCGTCCCAGAGCCGCGAAATCTTCAACGTTGAATCGATCGAAGTCAGCAAGGGCCCGGGTTCAGCCTTCACCGGCGCCGGCTCCACCGGTGGCAGCCTGAACCTGGTGAGCAAGACCCCCAAGCTGGGCAATTCCTACAACGGCGGCTTCACTTGGGGCTCGGATCAAACCCAGCGCACCACCCTTGATCTGAACCAGCAGATGACCGACACCTCGGCCTTACGCTTGAACCTGATGAAGCACGAAGCTAACGTCGCCGGCCGTGATACCGTGGATGTCAGTCGCTGGGGTGTGGCGCCGTCCTTCGCCTTCGGCCTGGGCACCGATACCCGCTTGACCGTCGGCTACTACCACGTCGAGACCGACGACATGCCCGACTACGGCATCCCGTTGACGTTGAGCCCCAACCGCAGCAAGCACAACGTCGACAAGCCGGCCAACGTTGACCGCGACAACTTCTACGGCCTCACCGGTCGCGACTTTCGCCAGACCACCAATGACAGCGGCACCCTCAAGATCGAACACGATCTGAATGAAGACCTGACCGTATCGAACAGCTTCCGCATGTCCCGTTCGACCCTGGACTACATCGTCACCAACCCGGACGACAGCAAGGGCAACGTGGTCAATGGCAACGTGTACCGGGGTGCGAAGAGCCGTAACTCGACGTCCAGCGGCTGGATCAACCAGACCGACCTGAGCGCCAGGTTCAACACCGGCGCCATCGAGCACAGTCTGGTGACCGGTCTGGAGTTTTCCCACCAGGACACCCACAACCGTCCGTACCTCCTGACCTCCAGCGCCAGCGCCAGCGGCACGCGATGCAACAGCGCCCTGTTCACTTCCGGCGACTGCACCAGCCTGTACAACCCGACGCCAGGGGATAACTGGAACGGCAGGATCACCGACAGCAAAGCCTTCACCGATACCAACGTCAAGACCGCCGCGGCCTACGTGTTCGACACCCTGAAGTTCAACGAGCAATGGTCCCTGAACCTGGGCCTGCGTTATGACAACTACCAGGTCGAATCCAGTGGCTTCGCCAACGCCAGCAGCACAGCGCCAGCGGGCAGTTTCTCCCGTGAGAACACCAGCGACCTGGTGAACTACCAGATCGGCGTGGTCTACAACCCGTTGCCTAACGGCAGCATTTACGCGGCCTACTCGACCTCCAGCAACCCGGCCGGCGAAACCAGCGGCAACGGTGGCCTGGAACTGGCAGCGAACAACAGCCGTCTGGATCCGGAAAAGAACCGCAACTACGAAATCGGCACCAAGTGGGACTTCTTCGGTGACGATCTGTCGCTGACCGCCGCGCTGTTCCGCACCGAGAAAACCAACGCGCGGATCAACGATCCGGACGGCGGCACCACGCAAGTATTGGACGGCGAACAGCAGGTCAATGGCCTGGAACTGAGCTACGCCGGCAAGCTGACCCGTAACTGGAGAGTCTTCGGCGGCTACACCTACATGGACAGCGAAGTGGTCAAAACCACCCTCGCCGCCGATGAAGGCAACCACATGCCAAGCACGCCACAGAACAACTTCACGTTCTGGTCGACCTACGACCTGGTGCCGGACAAGTTGACCGTCGGTGCCGGTGCGACCTACGTCGATTCCCAGTTCGGCAACGTCGCCAACTCGGTGGAGATCCCGTCTTACTGGCGTTACGACGCGATGGCCAGCTACCGCCTGACCAAGAACGTCGACCTGCAACTCAACGTGCAGAACCTGACCGACGAGCGTTACTTCGATCAGATACTCCAGAACCACTACGCCCATGTGGCGGCGGGCCGTACCGCCCTGCTGAGTGCCAACTTCCACTTCTGATAACAGAAACATGAAGGCCAAAAGCCCAATGCCAGTCAGTTAAACGAGAATCCCTGTGGGAGCGGGCTTGCCCGCGAAAGCAGTGTATGGAGCGACATCAAAGGTGACTGTACCGCCGTCTTCGCGGGCAAGTCGGATCGCCGCACCGCCGCTCCCACAAGTTCCGCGGCGTAACTGACTGGCATTAGGCCAAAGCCCCGTTCATCGAAGTGAACGGGGCTTTTGTGTGTAAAAAAGAATGCTTCTCGACAACTCACGGCATAATGCGCGCCGTGATGATGACTTTTGAACGAACAAGGCGAGCGACGTGTTGAAGAAATCCCTGTTCCAGTTGCACTGGTTTTTCGGCATCAGCGCCGGACTGGTCCTGGCCCTGATGGGCATCACCGGGGCGGCGGTATCGTTCCAGGATGAAATCCTGCGGGCGTTGAACCCCTCTGTGCTGCACGTCGAAAAGCAGATTGCCGGTGTACTGCCACCTGCCGAGCTGGTAGAAAAAATCGAAGGCGCTTCGGGCAAGAAAGTCTCGATGCTCTGGGTCGAGACCGACAGCGGCAACGCCGCGCGGGTGATCTTCACGGCGCCACCCGGTGAACGTCGCGGGCCGATGCGTTACTTCGACCCGTACACCGGCGAGTTCATGGGCGACGTCACCGGCCAGGATTTCTTTGGCCTGATGCTGCAACTGCACCGGGTCCTGGCCATGGGCGATATCGGCCGGCAGATCACCGGCGCCTGTACCCTGATTCTGGTGTTCTTCTGCCTGTCCGGCCTGTACTTGCGTTGGCCACGTCAGTGGAAAAGCTGGCGCGCCTGGCTGACCCTGGACTGGAATAAAAAGGGTCGCAGCTTCAACTGGGATTTGCACTCAGTGGCCGGCACCTGGTGCCTGGTGTTCTATCTTTTGGCAGCGCTGACCGGGCTATCCTGGTCGTACGAGTGGTACAACAAAGGCCTGACCCGGCTGCTTTCCGATTCGCCGCAGAACGAGCGGGTGCGCAGTGGTCGCGGTCCTGCGCCAAGCGGCCCGGCCCCGACTGCCGATTACGCTGCGATATGGAGCAGCATCTACAGCGCCGCCGGCCCTGGGCTTGCGTCCTACAACGTGCGTATGCCGCCCGTGGCCGGGCAACCGGCAACGGTGTTCTACCTGCTGAGGAACTCCCCCCACGACCAGGCACGGAACCAGCTCACTCTCGATCCGGCGACCGGCATCGTCAGCCGTCATGACCGCTACAGCGACAAGAGCCTCAAGGCGCAGCTGCTGACCAGTATCTATGCGCTGCACGTTGGCAGTTATTTCGGGATGATCGGGCGGATTATCCTGACCATCGCCGCGCTGACCATGCCGCTGTTTTTCATCACTGGCTGGTTGCTGTACCTGGACCGTCGACGCAAGAAACGCCAGATCAAGGACGCCCGCAAAGGCCTCGCACAACCGGGCGGTGATGCACCGGCATGGCTGATCGGCTTCGCCAGTCAGAGCGGGTTTGCCGAACAGCTCGCCTGGCAGACCGCCGGACAATTGCAGGCCGCCGGGTTGCCGGTGAAGGTTCAACCGTTGGCCAATGTCAGCGAACAGGACCTGCAGGATTCCAGCAACGCGCTGTTTGTGGTCAGCACCTTCGGCGACGGTGAAGCGCCGGACAGCGCCCGAGGATTCGAACGCAAAGTGCTGGGTCGGGCGTTGAGCTTCGACAGCCTTAACTATGCCGTGCTCGGTCTCGGTGACCGCCAGTATCAACACTTCTGCGGCTTCGCCCGCCGCTTGCACACCTGGCTGGGTGAGCACGGCGGCAAGACCTTGTTCGCCCCGGTGGAGGTCGACAGCGGCGACCCCTACGCCCTGCGTCACTGGCAACAGCAACTCGGCCTGCTGACGGGCCAGGCGCCGGTGGATACCTGGCAAGCGCCGAGCTACGACAACTGGACCCTGACCCGCCGCGAATTGATGAACCCGGACAGCAGCGGTTCGCCCGTGTATTTGCTTGGCCTCAGCGCCCCCACTACCAGCAGTTGGCTGGCCGGGGATCTGGTGGAAGTGCTGCCGCGCAATTGTCCGTGGGCCATCGAGCATTTCCTCGACGGCCTGGGGATCGACGGTCGGGCCACGGTGGAGTTCGATGGCCTGTCGCAAACGCTGGAACAAGCCCTGGCCAGCCGCCAACTGCCCGAGAACCGCGCGCATCTGGTCGGTCTGCATGCACAAGCGCTGGCAGACGCCTTGGTGCCGTTGGCCATGCGCGAATACTCCATCGCCTCGATCGCCGCCGACGGTGTGCTGGAGTTGATCGTGCGTCAGGAATTGCATGCCGACGGCAGCCTGGGCGTCGGTTCCGGCTGGTTGACCGAACACGCTCCCGTGGGCAGCAGCATCAGCCTGCGGGTACGACGCAACAGTGGTTTCCATCTACCGAACGAACCAGTGCCGATGATTCTGCTGGGCAACGGCACCGGGCTGGCCGGGTTGCGCAGTTTGCTCAAGGCGCGGATTGCCGACGGGCAGCAGCGTCACTGGCTGCTGTTCGGTGAGCGTCATCGCGAGCACGACTACCTGTGCCGCGCGGAACTGGAAGAGTGGTTGATCAACGGTGATCTGACGCGACTGGATCTGGCGTTCTCGCGAGATCAGCCAGAGAAGATCTATGTGCAGGATCGCTTGCGCGAATCTGCCAACGAGTTGAAAAAATGGCTGGCCGATGGCGCTGTGATTTACATCTGCGGCAGTTTGCAGGGGATGGCTTCAGGGGTGGATCACGCGCTCAACGAATTGCTCGGCATTGAAGAAGTCGACCGCCTGATCGAACAAGGCCGCTACCGCCGCGACGTCTACTGACACCGCACCATTAAATGTGGGAGCGACCTGTGGCGAGGGGGCTTGCCCCCGTTGGGCTGCGAAGCGGCCCCAAAATCTCTGATGTACCAAAGGTTTTGTGAGTGCTATGCACTCAAACGGGGGCAAGCCCCCTCGCCACAGGTCGCTCCCACATTGATCGAGTGTCGGCTTACTTCTTCTCACACCGGCGCCAACGTGCGCTCAAACACCCCCACCCCATCCAGATCCCGCAACACCACACTCATCTCCCCCGTCTGCCCGTCGATATTCACCTCGCCAAAAAACTGAAACCCGGCAAACGGCGAGGTGTTTTGCGCCGGTGGTGCTTTCTCGAACACCACTTCGGGGCCGAAGGTTTTATCCAGCGCATTCGGCCCGAAGCTCCCCGCATTCAACGGTCCCGCGACAAATTCCCAGAACGGTTCGAAGTCCTGAAACGCCGCGCGGTCCGGGTGGTAATGGTGCGCCGCGCAATAATGCACATCCGCCGTGAGGAACACGAAATTACGTACCTGCTGCGCCCGCAGAAAACCGAGTAATTCAGCAATTTCCACTTCACGGCCCTGCGCCGGGCCAGGGTCACCATTGGCCACCGCTTCCCATCGCGCCACACCGGGGCTGACTTCACCGTCGGGTACGCCGAGGCCGATGGGCATGTCGGCGGCGATGACTTTCCATTGGGCCTGGGAGCCTTTCAATTCGCGTTTGAGCCAATCCAATTGTTCTCGACCGAGAAACGGTTTGGCGGCACCGAGGTTGTCGTCATTGGCTTCGCGATAACTGCGCATGTCGAGCACGAACACATCAAGCATCGGCCCATAACTCAGCTTGCGATAAATCCGCCCGCCGTCATCGGCACTCTGCAAGCGCATCGGCGCGTATTCCAGCCAGGCCTGGCGCGCGCGCCCCACCAGGCTGTGGATATCTTTGCTTTTGTAACGCTCATCCAGTTGCTTGCCCGGCGACCAGTTGTTCACCACTTCGTGGTCGTCCCACTGCCAGATTTGCGGGATCTCGGCATTGAAGCGGCGGATGTTTTCATCCATCAGGTTGTAGCGGTAATTGCCGCGATAGTCGTCGAGGGTTTCGGCGACTTTGCTCTTGGCTTCGCTGGTGAGGTTGCGCCACACCCGGCCACTTTCGGTGGTCAGTTGCGCCGGCACCGGGCCGTCGGCGTAGATGGTGTCGCCGCTGTGGATAAAAAAATCCGGCAGGCGCAGACGCATGGCTTCGTAGATGCGCATGCCGCCGATGTCCGGGTTGATGCCGAAGCCCTGGCCGACCGTGTCACCACTCCAGACAAACCGAATATCCCGCCGGGCGGTTGGCACACTGCGCAGATGGCCAAACCAGGGTTCACTGGCGACACCGCTTTGGGCGTCTTCAAACGTCACGCGGTAGAAAATCGCCTGATCGGCCGGCAGGCCCGTGAGTTCGACCCGGGCGGTAAAGTCAGTGCGGGCATCGGCCAATGGCGAGACGAATCGACGAGGATGACTGAACAGGCTCCGTGTGTCCCATTCCACCACCATCCGCGCCGCACGGTCGCAACGGCTCCAGATCATCGCCCGGTCGCCCAACAGGTCGCCGGACTGCACGCCATCGGTGAGTTGCGGCCGATCCTTGACCGAAGCAATCACCGCCGGGGCCAGGCCGGGCAGCAACAGCCCGGCGCCAACGGCTTGCATGACGCGACGACGGCCGAGGTCGAATTCGCTCATGGTGTTCTCCCTGAAAAAGGAAAACTAAAACATGGCCGCATGAATCAGGTATGACACAACAATCAGGCAACACCACAAATCCTTGTGGGAGCGAGCCTGCTCGCGATGCGGTCTGACAGCCAACATCAATGTTGAATGTGCTGACCTCATCGCGAGCAGGCTCGCTCCCACAGGGTTTGGCGTCTTTTGCTTTTAAGCGTTGGCCGGTTCCAGCGCCAGCTCCACCGCTTCCGGCCGCTTGAGCAGCGCATACGTCACCGCCGTCAGCAAACTCCCGGCCACGATCGCCAGCAGATACAACAGCGCATGGTTGATCGCATTCGGAATCAGCATCACGAACAACCCACCGTGGGGTGCCATGAGCTTGCAGCCGAAATACATCGACAGCGCGCCGGTCAGCGCACCGCCGGCGATGCTCGCCGGAATCACCCGCAACGGGTCTTTCGCCGCAAACGGAATCGCCCCTTCGGAGATAAAGCACAGCCCCAACACCAGCGCCGCTTTACCGGCCTCGCGTTCAGTCTGGGCGAACTTGCGCCGGGCGATGAATGTGGCGATGCCCAGGCCAATCGGCGGCACCATACCAGCCGCCATGGTCGCGGCCATCGGTGCATAACTTTGCGACGCCAGCAGCCCCACCGAAAACGCGTAAGCGGCTTTGTTGATCGGCCCGCCGAGGTCGACGCACATCATGCCACCCAGCAGCACACCCAGCAGAATGGCGTTGGTGGTGCCCATGCTGTCGAGGAAGTGCGTGAGCCCTGCAAGCATCCCGGCCACCGGTTTGCCGACCACATAGATCATCACCAAACCGGTGAACAGGCTCGCCAGCAACGGAATGATCAGGATCGGTTTCAGCGCCTCAAGACTTTGCGGCAAACGCGCATAACGGTTGATCGCCTGGGCTGCATAACCGGCGATGAAACCGGCAATGATCCCGCCGATGAAACCGGCACCCAGGGTGCTCGCCAGCAAACCACCGATCATCCCCGGCGCCAGGCCCGGGCGGTCGGCGATCGAGTAGGCGATATAGCCCGCCAGCAACGGCACCATCAGTTTGAACGCGGTGTCGCCGCCGATCTGCATCAGCGCCGCCGCGAGCGTGCCTTCCTCCTTGAACGCGGTGATACCGAACACGAAGGACAAGGCGATCATCAGACCGCCCGCCACCACCATCGGCAACATGTACGAGACACCGGTCAGCAGGTGTTTGTAGATGCCGGTCTTCTCTTGCTTGGCCGGGCCTTTGGCGCCGGTCGAAGCGCTTTCCTGCTTGCCTTCGGCCAAGGCTTTGTTCAGCGTTGCTTCGGCCTGTTTCAGCGCAATGCCGGTGCCGCAACGGTAGATTTTCTTGCCAGCGAAACGCTCGGTGGCAACGTCAATATCTGCCGCCAACAGCACCACGTCAGCATCGGCAATCGCCTCTGCGCTGAGTGGATTACGCGCGCCGACCGAACCCTGGGTTTCCACTTGCAGATCGTAGCCCAGACGCTTGGCCGCTTGCTGCAAGGCTTCGGCGGCCATGAAGGTGTGGGCGACGCCGGTCGGGCACGCGGTGACAGCTACCAGGCGTGGCGCGCTTTTAACGGCGGCGGCAGGCTCGGCGGCGACTTCGGGCGCGACATAAACCTCAGCCTCCTCCACCCCACGACGCAGCACCGCTTCGACATCTTGCAGGGCCTGGGCCGGGGTACTCTGGAATACGCGTTTGCCGACGAATCGCGACATATCCACTGGCGCACTGGTGACCAGCAACACCCACTCGGCGGCCTCGATGGTCGCGGCCGACAGTTGGCGTTCCGGATGGGCCGCATCAACGACTTCGACACTGGTGCTCCAGCCCTGACGCTGGGCCGCTGCATCAAGCAGACGAGCGCACAGCACACTGGTGACCATGCCGTTCGGGCAGGCCGTAACAATGGCTAACTTCATTGCAAACCCTCTTATTGTTCTGTCAGGGGGCGCAGGCGCACGCCCTGTTCGAGGTGCGCCAGTTGCGCGGTGTCGCCGATACCAAAACCGATCTGGGTAACGGCCATGGCAGCAATCGCGGTGGCGGTGCGCAAGGTTTGTTCGGGCGTATCGGCACTGAGCAAACCGTGCAGCATGCCCGCCAGCAACGAATCCCCTGCCCCAACGGTGCTGATCACGCTGACCTTGGGCGGCGTGGCGTGCATGGCCGAGCCGACACTGAACCAGTTCACCCCGTCGGCACCGTCGGAAATCACCACGTGCTCGATACCATGTGCATGCAAACGGCTCGCCGCCTCGGCTTGGGCCCCCACGGAAACCACCTCGCAACCCAGCGCTTGCGCCAATTCTTCGGTGTTGGGTTTGATCAGCCAGGGGCCGGCCACCAGACCTGCGCGCAAGGCTTCACCGCTGGTGTCGAGCGCCACTTTCAAACCGCGCTTTTTCAAACGCTGGATCAGTTCCCGCAACCACTGAGGATTCACGCCACGGGGCAGACTCCCGGCCACGACGACCGCGTCATGCCCAGGAGCAATCTGATCGAGTCGATCGAGCAAGGCCTGCTGCGCCGCTTCACTGACCCTCGGCCCCGGGCCGTTGATGTCGGTGATGCGCCCATCGCTTTCCGCCAGTTTGATGTTGCTGCGGGTCTCGCCGGGGACACGGACAAACGCGTCGGTAAAACCGCGTTTGGCAAACAGGGTTTCGAACGCCTGAAGGTTGTCTTCCCCGAGAAAACCGCTGACGGTCAGCTGATGCCCGAGGTCGGCCAGCACCTGCGCCACGTTCACCCCTTTGCCGGCGGCGTGGGTGTGCATTTCGTCGCTGCGATTGACCTGACCGGCGGTAAGCATCGGCAATTGAACGGTGAGGTCCAGTGCCGGGTTAAGGGTCAGGGTTAAGATCTTGGCCATTACAGGGCCTCCACTAATGCACGGACTTCGTTCGCGCTGCCCACGGCCAGGGCCTGTTGGGCAAGGGTTTGAGTCTGGGTCAGGCTGAGTTCACGAATGCGCGCCTTGACCTCGGCAATGCTGCGGCCCGACACGCTCAACTCATCCACACCCAGGCCCACCAGCACCGGTACCGCCAGCGGATCGGCCGCCAGTTCACCGCACACGCCGACCCATTTGCCATGAGCATGAGCCGCACGCACGGTGATGTCGATCAGTTGCAGCACCGCCGGATGCAAGCCGTCAGCCTGGGCCGACAAGGTCGGATGACCACGGTCGATGGCCAGGGTGTATTGCGTCAGGTCGTTGGTGCCAACGCTGAAGAAATCCACTTCCTTGGCCAGCACCGGCGCCAGCAAAGCAGCCGACGGCACTTCGATCATGATCCCCAGTTGCAGGTCCGCAACCGGGATTTCCAGGCGCAGACGTTCGGTCATGTCCCGAGCCTGACGCCACTCATCGACGCTGCCGACCATCGGGAACATGATCCGCAATGGGCGGTTGTCCGCCGCACGCAGCAAGGCGCGCAACTGCGCTTCCATGACCTGTGGACGTTGCAGGGTCAAGCGAATGCCACGCACGCCGAGGAACGGGTTCTCTTCTTTCGCGATCGGCCAGTACGGCAGCGGTTTGTCACCACCGACGTCGAGGGTGCGCACCACCAGCGGTCGACCGGCCAGGCCATCGAGCACACGACGGTATTCGACTTCCTGAGTCGCCTCGTCCGGCGCTTGCGAGTGGGCCATGAAAATCAGCTCGGTGCGCAGCAGGCCAATCCCTTCGGCGCCCTGCTCCACCGCACTGGTGACGCCGGCGCTTTCACCGATATTGGCGAATACTTCCACCGCGTGACCATCGGTGGTCAGCGCCGGTTGATGGCGTTGTTCGGCGGCGGCTTTCAAGCGCAGTTCGCGGGTGTCGCGCTCTTCGGTGGCGCGCTGCAAGGTGGCGGCATCGGCGTCCACGTGCAGGCGACCACGTTGGCCATCGATCAACAGCGGTGTGCCCGGTTTCAACAGCAACACCGCGGCACCGGCGCCCACCAACGCCGGAATACCCAGGGCACGAGCGACGATGGCGCTGTGGGCCGTGGCGCCACCGCGAGCGGTGAGGATGCCGGCCACGCGCGTCGGATCAAGACGCGCCACGTCGGACGGGCCGACTTCGTCCATCACCAGAATGTACGGCTGCTCCGGCTCGGCCGGGGTTTCGACACCACTCAATTGCGCCAGCACCCGACGACCAATGTCGCGCAAGTCGGCGGCACGTTCGGCGAGCAAAGCGTCCTGCAGCGACTCCTGTTGTTTGGCAGCGGCTTCAATCACCGTCATCCACGCCGCTTCGGCGCTTTCGCCTTGCTTGAGACGGGTGTCGACTTCGTCGGTCAGTTCCGGGTCGTCGAGCATTTCCTGGTGAGTGATGAAAATCTCGCGAATCGCTTTGGCCTTGCTGCGCTCGATCAGGCCTTCGATGTCGCGACGCACATCCGCCAGCGCTTGCTTGAGACGTTCGCGCTCGATGGCGGCGGACTCACCGCGCAGCGGGTAATCGATAACTTGCAGCACTTGAATATGCGCCGGGCCGATGGCGATACCCGGCGCGGCAGCAATCGCCTGAATCAAACTGCCGGAGGCCGGTGCAAGCAGCACTTCGGCAACATCGGCAATCACTTCGCGATGTTGGCTCACTGCCGGCAGCGGCTCGACTTCTTCACCGAGGCCTTCTTCAATGGCTGCCAGCAAGGCGGGCAAGGCGTCGGCAGCGATTGTTGGTTCGGCGATGAATTCCAGCACCTGACCGCGACGGGCGCCGAGGCTGAGCAGCTTGCTCAAACTCTTCACCGACACCGCACTGTCGTGGCCATCGACGATGCGCACGCGGATTTCGCCTTCAAAACTTTTCGCCAGTTGCGCGAGAATCTTCGCCGGGCGCGCATGCAAACCGTGGGCGTTGGCCAGGGCAATGCGTGCGCTCGGCCAATCCGCCGGCACTTCACCGCCGAGGACTTCCAGCACCGCGCGGCTGCTGGTGGCACGGCCCAGCTCATGACCACGGCCTTCGATCAGCAACGCGCAAAGGCGTTCGAGCAATGCCTGATGGGCTTCACCGAGGCTGGCCAGGCAGAACAGACCGCTCAACGGCTGACCGAGGTAGCGCATGGGTTTGTCCGGGGTAACGAACGCCAGGCCCGGACGCTTCACCGTTTGTTCGCTGTGCAGCCACCACAGACCATCGCCCAGCGGCAGCGCGTCGACCTGCTGCAAGACGCCGGCAAAACCGTTGCTCACGCAATCGGCCTGACGCAGCAAGCGGGCGCCGCGCCAGACCAGTTCCTCGAAGTCATCGGCGGAGACTCCGAGGCCGATCATCTGTGCGTCCAGCGCCAATTCTTGCGGCGCGCCTTGCAGCAGTTTCAGCAAGGCTTCGGCGGAGCTGGCGCGACGCAGGGCCTGGCCCAGATCGGTTTCACCGAGGGCGCGGGTCAGCAGTTGCAGCAGGCGCAGGTGTTCATCGGATTTGGCGGCGATACCGATGGCCAGATAAACGATCTGGCCATCTCCCCAGTCCACGCCGTCAGGAAACTGCATCAGCCGCACGCCGGTGGAAAACACCAGATCACGGGTTTGCGGGGTGCCGTGGGGGATGGCAATACCTTGACCGAGAAAGGTCGAGCCCTGGGCTTCCCGGGCCTGCAAGCCCGCAAGGTAACCATCCGCCACCAGGCCATCGGTCACGAGTCGGTCAGCGAGTAATTGCAGGGCGGTGGCTTTATCCACAGCCGACTGGCCCATGGATATCTGCTCTATGGTGAGCTCGAGCATGCTTTCTCCTTTTTGGCGCCATGTGACGCCAGGTATTGTTTTGATTGATTCAGCTTAGGCCCTTTGGGAGCGCCTTTTCAGGGGCAGTTTTGGCGGTTTCGCGGCAGAACCGACCAAAGCGACCTGGAACGTAGAAAATACGCTTGCTGAAACGTTTAATCTAGAATGTTAGGCACGTTACTCGATAATGTCTCATCCTTGAAGTCCAATTGTCGGATGTGCTGCCACAATGATCGCCTGCCGAATCGGGTAGGATTGGCGAAAATGCCGGGCACGCTCGAATAAACAAGGAAATACCGGGTTGAAACTCAGTGATATTGCACAGTTGGCCGGCGTCTCCGTGACCACCGCCAGTTATGTCATCAACGGCAAGGCCGAACAGCAACGTATCAGCAGCGCCACTGTCGAGCGCGTGCGAGCAGTTGTCGAACAACATGGCTTCACACCCAACCCTCAGGCCGCCGGACTGCGCAGTCGGCACACCCGCACCTTGGGGTTCATTCTGCCGGACCTGGAAAACCCCAGTTACGCGCGAATCGCCAAACTGCTGGAACAAGGCGCCCGGGCTCGCGGCTATCAGCTGCTGATCGCCAGCTCCGACGATGCGCCAGACAGCGAACGGCAATTGCTGCAACTGTTCCGCGCCCGCCGCTGCGATGCACTGATCGTCGCCAGTTGCCTGCCGGCCGGCGATGACAGTTACCGCCAGTTGCAGGCCAAAGGCATTCCGATCATCGCCATCGACCGGGTGATGGAGCCTGAGCACTTTTGCTCGGTGATCAGTGACGACCGCGAAGCCAGTCTGCAGCTTACCCGCAGCCTGCTGGACCCGTTGCCCAAGCAGATCGCACTGATCGGTGCCCGTCCTGAATTGAGTATCAGCCAGGAGCGGGCCGCAGGTTTCAAGGAAGCGCTGAACGGCTTCAAAGGCGAGGCGCTGATCGAGCACGGCGAGTCGTTCAGCCGTGAATGCGGCAAACAATTGATGGAAGAATTGCTTCAGCGCCTGGGCCATTTGCCGGATGCGTTGGTAACCACCTCCTACGTGCTGCTTCAGGGCGTGTTCGATGCCTTGCATGACTTCCCGCTGAAAACCCGCCCGCTACGCCTGGGCACCTTCGGTGATACGCAGTTGCTGGACTTCCTGCCGCTGCCGGTCAACGCCATGTCCCAGCAGCATCAGCTGATCGCCGACAAGGCGCTGCAACTGGCGCTGGCGGCCATTGAACAAGCTGATTACCAGCCCGGCGTGCAGGCCATCGCTCGGACCTTCAAGCAGCGAATTCATCAGGACTGAGCCGTGGAACTGATCGACACCCACACTCATCTGGATTTCCCGGATTTCGACGTGGATCGTCAGGCGCTGCTGGCCGAGAGCCGCGCCCTCGGCGTGCGGCGGATGGTGGTGCTGGGGGTTTATCAGGCCAATTGGCAGCGGGTCTGGGATCTGGTGCAAAGCGATCCCGATCTGCATGCGGCGTTCGGTTTGCACCCGGTGTATCTGGATGACCATCGCCCTGAGGATTTGACCGAACTCGGTGATTGGCTGACGCGTCTGGCGGGCCATCGACAGCTATGCGCGGTGGGCGAAATCGGTCTGGACTACTTCATCGAAACCCTGGATCGTGAACGCCAGCAAGCGCTGTTCGACGCCCAACTGCAACTGGCGGCAGACTTCAATCTGCCGGCGCTGATTCACGTGCGACGCAGCCATGCGGCGGTGATTGCCACGCTCAAACGGTTTCGCTTGAAGCGCGCGGGAATCATTCACGCCTTCGCCGGTAGCCAGGAAGAGGCTCGCGAATACATCAAGCTGGGTTTCAAACTCGGCCTCGGCGGCGCCGCGACCTGGCCGCAGGCCCTGCGCATGCACCGCGTGCTCGCCGGTTTGCCCGTTGAATCGGTGGTACTGGAAACCGACTCACCAGACATGGCCCCCGCCATGTTCCCCGGCCAACGTAATAGCCCGGCTCATTTGCCAGCGATCTGCGAGGCACTGGCTGCCATCATGGCAGTCAGCCCCGAACGACTGGCGTCCGCCAGCACGGCTAACGCCTGCGAGTTGTTCAACTGGTGATCCGTTGATTCACGCAATACCTGTGGGCTTTTGTGGCGAGGGGGCTTGCCCCCGTTCGGCTGCGAAGCAGTCGTATATCCGGACAACTTGGTCTGTCTGGATGGGCGCCGGGGGCCGCTTCGCGACCCAACGGGGGCAAGCCCCCTCGCCACAAAAGCCCGCTCCCACAGTAAATCAACTCCGTGGCATCAAACCCGGAACGCGCTGATCAATTGCTTGAGTTCCACCACCTGCGCCGACAACGCTCGGCTGGCATTTTCGGTCTGGTGTGCGCCGTCAGCGGTGCGCTCACCGGCACGGTTGATCTCGACGATGTTCTGGTCAATGTCGTGAGCCACGGCAGTCTGTTGCTCAACGGCGGCGGCAATCTGCTGGTTCTGGTCGACGATCATGCCGACGGCGCCGAGGATGTTTTCCAGCGCCTGCTGAACCTTTTCCGACTGCCCGACCGTGCCGTTGGCCATCTGATGGCTGGTGCCCATCGCCTTGACCGCCGCCCCGACACCACTGTGCAGCTTGGCAATCATCTGCTCGATTTCTTCGGTCGATTGCTGGGTACGTTTGGCCAGGGTCCGGACCTCGTCCGCCACCACCGCAAAACCACGGCCCTGCTCGCCTGCGCGCGCGGCTTCGATGGCCGCGTTGAGGGCCAGCAGGTTGGTCTGTTCGGCAATGCTTTTGATCACTTCCAGCACACGGCTGATGGATTGACTGTCGCTGGCCAGTTGATTGATCACCCGCACCGACTGATCGATCTCACTGGCCAGTGCAGCGATGCTGCCCTGCTGGGACTCCACCAGGCCGCGCCCGCTGATGGTCTCGTCATTGACGCTGTGGGCGCTGCTGACGGCCGCTGCGGCACTGCGCGCCACCTCCAGAGACGTGGCTGACATCTGGTTCATCGCGGTGGCGACCTGCTCGATCTGCGTACGCTGCCCCGCTACCGCCTGATTGCTCTGGGCGGACACGTTCTCGACCTGGCCGGCCTGACGCTCGACCTCACCAACGGTCTGGCCCACCCGCTCGATCAGATCATGGATCTTCTTCACGGTGCCGGTGAATACCTCACCCAACTCGCCCAGTTCATCGCGGCTGTTGGCGCTGAAGGTCACGGTCATGTCGCCGGCCGCCACTTTATCCATCACCGCGCCAAGCCGCTTGAGGGTGGTGCGGGTCGAGGCGTAGAAACCGCCATAGAGGTAAAAAATCAACACAAACACCACCGCCAATGCCACCACCTGCAAGATCATATGGGTGCGATGCTGCTCCAGCCGCTGCTGCAACTGGGTACCGAGAAACTTCAGGGTGGCTTCATTGAGTTGGTAAGTCTGGTCGATCAGGCCCGTGACCTGATCGTAAAAGGCCTGCCACGGTGCATCGAGGGTGTCAGCCATCACCACCTGTTCTTCGAACAGTTCACTGGCCTTTTTCAGAGAGGCCTTGCTGCTTTCAGCCTGAGCGGCCAGGGTTTCGTGCGCCGCTTTACTGGAGCCCAGAGCATCCTGCAATTTCAGACCGTATTCGGCCTGAAGCTTTTCGATCTGCGCCAGCAATTCATCGAAACGGGTGCTTGACGCCGAATTGAGAAAGCCCTGTCCCAACGAGTAAGAGCCCATCGCCCGGCCTTCGCCAAGCGTCTGGGTGACGGCTGGCGTGACGCTGGTAATGAGCTCGCTCAGCTGACGCATGTCGCTCTGACTGTCGCGGCTCAGGCCGGCCTGACTGGCAATGATCTGGCTGAAAATCTGCGCGTTGCCGAGCAACTTGCCGATCAGCGCACTTTTGCTTTGCAGGGAGGTTTCCGTTTGCTGGGCCTTGAACGCGGCGATCATTTCATCGCGTTTGCCATCGAAAAAGGTGATTTGTTCCGGGTCAGTGGTCATCGCCGCCAGCCCTTGCAAACGGCTCAGAACACTTTGCTCCAGGGCGCTGATGTTCGACTCGACATGACCGGCCTTGCCGGACTGGCCAAGGGTGACGTTGATCTGCACCAGGTTATTCAGGGTTTCCAGATCCCGGCGCAGGCTCAGGCCGCTACCCAGCAGGTCGAGGCTCTGCAGCTCGACCCGTGTGCCCTGGAATTCGCGATAGGAATCGCGCACCAGATAGAAGTTGGTCACCAGCATCGGCACGAGGAACAGCACGCTGATCAGGCTGAACTTCATGCCGAAGCTCAGGCGGTTCATCAGCGCGACGGCGGGATAGAGCAAGCTCTTCACTGTGAAGTCTCCCTTTGAATTCTTATTTTTATGGCAGGCGCGCAGAGACAGCAGATAGCCACTATTGGCGCTATCTCTGTATAGCCTAAATCGGAGGAAGGTTTTGTAACTTAAGGTTAACGGCGGGGAACCGTTGTTGGAGCGGATGAGCCCCCTGTGGCGAGGGGGCTTGCCCCCGTTCGGCTGCGCAGCAGTCGTAAATCCGGACAACTCGATCTGTCTGAACGGACGCTGGGGGCCGCTTCGCGACCCAACGGGGGCAAGCCCCCTCGCCACAGGCAAGCCCCTTCACCACAGGCAAGCCCCAGGCCACAATGAAGTTCGCTTCAGATACGTTGTGGCTTAGGACAAAACAGTCCACAACGCAAACCCGGCATACCAAAGCACCGCCGCGCGCAGCAGCAGTTCCCAGATCCGGTCCAGGCTGTTGATGCCGTCCGGCCCGACCACCGGCGCCGGAATTTCACCGGCCACCAACCCGACTTTCTCGATCAGTTGGGCGGCGCTAATGTTCCAGTTCAGCAGCTCGTGCAGCATCACCCGGCCGACCGCGACAAAGTTGCCGACCAGCGCAAAACTCGCCGCTAGCAGTCGCACCGGTACCCAATCGAATGCATGACGCAGCTGTGCCGCTCGCTCGACCACGGCCGGGTTCTGCCCGTGCTCCTCGGCCAGCGCCAGCAGTCGATAGCTCAACGCGGCAACCGGGCCCAGCAGGAAGTACCAGAAGATCACCGCGAAAAAGCTCTGATAGGCCTGCCACAGCAGATGCCCTTCAACTCGCTCCAGCAGTTGCTCGCCGCTGTCGGCGCAGATATTCAGGTCGCGTTTGGCCACATGGGCGGCGGCTTGCAGGTCTTCCCGGCGCCAGGCATCGCGGAACGGCCCGAGGTCGGCCAGCAAATCACCACGACCCAGACTGTAGATGACCACCAGCAGGTGCACCGGTAACGCCAGCAAACCGTAGGCTACCGGCTCCAGCACCACCAACAGCAAACCCAGCAGCGCCACCGGCAACAACACCAGCACCACCAGTATCAGCCACGGACGGTTTGTCATGCGCGGGTTGACTTCAAGCTTGTGCAGCTCGCGCACCCAACCCCCATCACGTTGAACCCGATGGCGCAGGGCCGAGAACTTCTCGATCCACACCGCCAACAGCAGCACCAGAAAACTCATTGTCACTCCTTTTTTTCCAGAGCAGCTTTTGCCAGAGACTCGCGATAGCGTGCCCAGTCAAACGCCGGTCCCGGATCAGTCTTGCGCCCGGGTGCGATGTCGCTATGCCCGCAGATGCGTTGTGCGGTGATACCCGTGAAGGCGCTTTGCAGCTGTCGGGTCAGGGCCGTCAACGCTTGATATTGGGCGTCGGTGAACGGCAGATCATCCGTGCCTTCGAGCTCAATGCCCACGGAAAAATCGTTACAGGTATCCCGTCCTTCGAAACACGAGACGCCAGCGTGCCAGGCGCGCTCAAGACAAGAGACAAACTGAGTGACGGTGCCGTCACGTTCAATCAGAAAGTGCGCAGACACCCGCAGGTCGGCGATTCCTGCAAAGTAGGGATGTTCCGTGACATCCAGACGATTCTGGAAAAATTCCTGCACCTTGCCGGTCAGAAACTGCGCTGGCGGCAGACTGATGTTGTGGATCACCAGCAGGGAGATTTCGCCCTCAGGGCGCGCATTGAAGTTGGGCGAGGGGCATATGCGCACGCCCTGACACCAACCGCTCGCGGGGTCCAACTGCATACAGGTTCCTTCAACGACGACTGTGTTGGTGCCCAGTATGCCGCGATAGACCCTCGGCGCGCGATCACTTGCCGCGATTGAGACGCCGCAGGTTGCCCAACACCGATTCCAGCGCCCGGTCGAACAACAAGGTGTCGTCCAGCGTTCGCACCGCACCACGCCGGAACTCCAGGGCCAGACCGGTGCGACTGTGCTCCTGCACTTTCATCCCGGTACGGTTGACGAAGATGTACTTGCCGGTGGCTTCAATGATCGCCGCCAGCTTGCAGCGCAGGGTGTTTTCCTCATCTTCCTGAAACTCGACCCAGCAGCCCAGGCGCAACTGATCGACTTGAAGCAAAGCGACATCGTCCTCCGGCAAACACATCGATGCGGTCTCGACCGGGCCTTCGTCAGCGCTGCGAAGCACGATTTGCTGCTGCACTTGGACCATCATCAGCGCGTCAACGGCCATGCTTTTCTGGCCTGGACGTTCGAACAGCTGGACGTGCAAAGCTTCCAGCTTGCTGAAAAACTCGCCGGTGGCGAACGGATCGAATGCCGAGCTGTTCAAACCATCGCGCAACGATTTGAGCAACCCCGGCACCAGCGCCAACAAGCGCACGCTCGCGTCGAGTTCATCATGGCGCTGCACGCTCCAGATCAATTGCTCCATGGTCTGCACATCGGCGTGCCATTCGGCGGACTGATCACCGTGCTTGAGGCAGGTCAGCAACAGCACTTTGCTCCAGGCCTCCTGGACAAACGCCACCACACTGTGCGGCAGCACCTTGCCCACCAACGCCTGGTTCAGCGCTTGCTCGACGCGCTGACGCGCCAGTTCGGTCCTGGCGCGGCCCTCTTCGGCGTCACGGGTGCGCTGCTCGAGTAATTCGCTGCGACGGCGCTCGTCATTGGTGAAAGCGAGAAAATCCGCCAGCAATTCGGAAAAGATTGCAGGGTCATCGACAAAGTCGTTCAGCAAACGCTGCACCACTTGCTCGATGCGCAGGTACAGGCTGTCGCGCTCATGGTCATCGCACTCGCCCCAGCCCATGGCTGCAGCGGCGATTTCGTTGAGTAAACGCCGGGCCGGATGGCTGCTGCGGCTGAAGAAGCTCTTGTCGAGCACCGCGACTTTCAGCATCGGGATCTGCAAACGGCCGATCAGCGCCTTGAGCGAGTCCGGCAGGTTGCGGTCATCGAGGATGCATTCGAAGAGCATGGCGATCAGGTTGATCACATCTTCGTCGGCCACCCCCACCACACGCGATTTGCCGCTTTTGACGCTGCCCCGGGTCAGCAGTTGTTCGAGCTGGTTACGCAGATCGAAGTCGTCTGGAGCCGCCAGTGCCGGTACGTATTGCTGCAAATGCGAGAGCAGGCGCAGCAGGTCGCGGGTTGAGATGGGCTGGGTCTGGGCGCTGACCTCCAGGGTCGGCGCAACGCTGCCACGCACGTGGAACAGCAATTCCTGCAAGGCGGCGAAGACTTCCTGCACGCCTTCGTCAATCTGCGTATTGCCAGTTCGCACGCCTGTCTCGGCGGGATCAGCATGAACACTCGCAGCCGCCCGATCGGTGGCACGCCGCGCCGGGGCGGGCTTGAGGTCCGGCAGCACGCCGGTGGCGATCAGCAGTTGATTGGCTTCGGCGTAGAGCTGATCAGCATTGCTGAGCACATAGCGTTCGAACAGCTTGAGAATGATCAGCTTGACCTTGATCTCCATCCCCAGGTTGCGCCCGGCCTGCAAGAAATACTCGCAGAGCAGCGTCGGCCCCATGGGGTTTTGCCGTTCGATCAACGCCTTGCCCAGCAGCATGCTGAGCCGGGCTGTCAGTTGGTCGAGGGCGAAGCCGTCGCGGTTCAGCACTTTGCCGACCATGCCCTCCACCGCCACATTACGTTCCATGTCGTCATGGGGTAACGGCACCGCGGCATCGAAAACCAGTGCCGGGGGAAAGGCAGCCTGAGAGGTGTCGTGATGAATGAGGCCGACGAAAGCCTCGGAGAATTGCTCAAGAAAACCGCGTTCGATGCTTTTGCGCTTGAGGCGCAAATCGCGCATGGCTTCGAAGAAGATGTTTTGCTCGACGTCGTTGCGGGCGCGGTCGGCCATTTCGAACAGGGTGTCGTCGGCGTTATCGAACAGCGCCTGCAAACCCTCCTTGAGCTGTTGCGCGGCCTTGTCGCGAACCTGAAGCAGAATCACGGGCAGGCGGGCGAGCGGCGAGTGAGTCGCCTGGTCGGTAGCGGCCTTGTGCAAAGGCACTACATTCCCGTCGTTGTGCATCCAAGCCTCCTGAAACGGTGATTCTTCGGTTCGGTTCGTAAGAAAGATCGAGTACGCCGGCCATACAGCCGACACTCAACGGGGACAATCATCACCCGTAGTCATTCAATAATAAGGAATCCAAAGCTACGTCAAAGCTATGACGTCAAATGCAAGGCGAATTATCTGCAAAAGACTCTCCTTGTGCCAGCAGACTCTGCCCGCCCCAAAGAAATAGACGTTTATGAGAGACCCTTGCTTAACACCGACTGCTCGCACGAATCGACCAAATGCAGGTGGGCGAACGATGGAATGGGCGTTGATGCCTTGGGTTGCCTCGCACCATGGCCCTATAATCGGGCCACTTTGTTTGTGGAGCCCGTTATGCCGAATCTACGTCTCGCCGATTTGACCGCCGAAATCGAAGCCAACGTGCGCCGTGCGTTGCTCGAGGACATCGGCAGCGGCGACATCACCGCGCAACTGATCCCGGCCGAACGCCTGGCCAAAGCCACCATCATCACCCGCGATGAGGCTGTCATTGCTGGCACCGCGTGGGTGGATGCGGTTTTCCGGCAATTGGACCCTCGGGTTGCCGTTCATTGGCAAGTGCGCGACGGCGAACGGGTGAAACCCAATCAGGTGCTATTCCATCTCGAAGGGCCGGCGCGCTCGCTGCTGACGGGTGAGCGCAGTGCTCTTAATTTCCTGCAATTGCTGTCCGGCGTGGCCACTCGCGCGCAGTACCTGGCCAATTTCGTCGCCGAGACCCAGGTGAAGTTGCTCGACACCCGCAAAACCCTGCCGGGGCTGCGCCTGGCCCAGAAATACGCCGTGACCTGCGGCGGTTGCCACAATCACCGCATCGGCCTGTATGACGCCTTTCTGATCAAGGAAAACCATATCGCCGCCTGCGGTGGCATTCCTGAGGCTATCGCAGCCGCGCACAAGATCGCCCCGGGCAAACCGGTGGAGATCGAAGTGGAAAGCCTGGAGGAACTGAAGGAAGCACTGGCGGCCGGTGCCGACATCATCATGCTCGATGAGCTGAGCCTGGATGACATGCGCGAAGCTGTGCGCTTGAACGCCGGCAAGGCAAAACTGGAGGCTAGCGGCGGTATCAACGAAAGCACGTTGCTGCCAATTGCCGAAACCGGGGTGGATTATATTTCGATTGGTGCGATGACCAAGGATGTGAAGGCTGTGGACCTGTCGATGCGACTGAGTCTCTGATCACGCCTTTGATATAAAGAATGCCAGCCTGATGAAGGCTGGCATTTTTTTTAGACCACCAGATTGTTCATCTCGCAGTACTCTTCCCACTCGACGCCCAATACCTCAGCCGCCTCCTTGTGCAGCGCCAGGCGCGCCGCCTCGTACTCTTCCGGGCTTGAGGTGTACTTGAGCGTCAGCTCCCACGGCTGCAAGCCCTGAGCTTCCGCCTCATCCTCGAACGCCCACTGGATCTGGTCTTTCTGATCATCGGCGGGCAAGTCCTTGATCTCTTCCATCAACTCGTGCGCGTCTAGCGCGTACTTTTTCAGGGCTTCTTCGTGTCTGGCTTCTTGGGTCAATTCTTTAACGGTCATGGCGTTCTCGCTGATCTGGGGAATGGAAGATGGATCTGGATCATCAAGGATCTCTCTGACGCAAAAAACCGTTTGAAGCCCGGTTTGTCTGGCCTTCAGAACCATTCGGGATCATCTGAAAACTGCTGGGCGATGCTCATGCAGACAACGAATATAGGACGTTTTGTCGATGATTTACACGGGTCTTTGCATCTATCCCATAAAAAGCCACGCGCATAAGGTGCAGGAGGCTTTAGGAACATAAGTCGAAATCCAAAGTCATAGCGATGTGCCATATCGGCACTTCACAAGGAACCTCAGTGATGCGCAGTTTTTCGAAGCTTTTGCCTGCCCAGCTTGCCACCGCTACCCTGCTGCTTGGCAGCCTGACATTGGCCAGTACCGCTCAAGCGGCTGTCGAAGTCACCTCTGACCCTGCGTTGTACTCCGACAAAATCTCCGCCCTCCACAATTCATTCGGCAAGGACACACTCGTCAGAACCAGCGTCAGCATCGATGATCTGGAAAACCTGCAAAAAACCGTGAAGGCCAATGCCATGGAGCTGGAAAGCCAGAAGCGCACCCTCAGCGAGCAGGCCCGTCAGATCGAAGAGCTAAAGCGCAACAGCGGCTCCAGCTCAAGCTCCAGCAGCAAGGAGATTGACGATCTCAAGCGCACGGTCAATGAGCAGGAGCGCGATCTGAACAACCTTGGCAAGCAAGTAGAAGAGCTAAAGCGCAATAGCGGCTCCAGCTCAAGCTCGAACAACAGCGAAATCTCCAGTCTCAAACGGGAGATCAGCGATCAGGATCGCGCGATGGATCAGCTCAAACGCACCGTTGAGGATCTGAGCAGAAAGGTGAAATAAGCGAGAAGTGGTGCCCGAGACAGGAATCGAACCTGCGACCTTCGCGTTACGAGTGCGCTGCTCTACCGGCTGAGCTACACGGGCTGTGGGCTAAACCTAGCACCGGCTTCGGGGTCAGGCAACTTCACGCACCGCAAAAAGATCGCAGCCTTCGGCAGCTCCTACAGATTCGATGTACGCCGCCATATCGTGGTTGAACACAATCTCGTGTAGGAGCTGCCGCAGGCTGCGATCTTTTGATCTTCCTGCACACAAAAAAATGCCCCGCCGTTTTCACGGCGGGGCATTTTTTATAACGTTGAAGCGGTCAGGCGTGGGAGTGATTAAACACCCGAAGCCTTGGCTGCTGCTACGTCTTTGATGGACAGCTTGATACGGCCGCGGTTGTCCACGTCCAGTACCAGTACTTCCACTTCCTGGCCTTCTTTCAGGATGTCGGTCACTTTCTCAACGCGAGCATCGCTCAGCATCGAGATGTGAACCAGACCGTCCTTGCCCGGCAGGATGTTGACGAATGCGCCGAAATCGACGATGCGCTCAACCTTACCGACGTAGATCTTGCCGATCTCGGCTTCTGCGGTGATGCCCAGAACGCGCTGACGTGCAGCTTCTGCAGCTTCTTTGGTTTCGCCGAAGATCTTGATCGAACCGTCGTCTTCGATGTCGATCGAAGCCTTGGTTTCTTCACAGATCGCACGAATGGTCGCGCCGCCTTTACCGATGACATCACGGATTTTGTCGGTGTCGATTTTCATCGCGATCATGGTCGGAGCGTTTTCCGACAGCTCGGTACGCGACTGGCCAATGATCTGGTTCATCTGACCAAGGATATTCAGGCGCGCTTCCAGGGCTTGGCCCAGAGCGATTTCCATGATTTCTTCGGTGATGCCCTTGATCTTGATGTCCATCTGCAGCGCGGTAACACCTTTGGCGGTACCGGCTACTTTGAAGTCCATGTCGCCGAGGTGATCTTCGTCGCCCAGGATGTCGGTCAGGACGGCGAATTTCTCGCCTTCTTTAACCAGACCCATGGCGATACCGGCAACCGGTGCCTTCATCGGAACGCCGGCATCCATCAGAGCCAGGGAAGCACCGCAGACCGAAGCCATGGAGCTCGAACCGTTGGACTCGGTGATTTCCGACACCACACGAATGGTGTACGGGAACACGTCGGCAGCAGGCAGCATCGCCTGAACCGAACGACGGGCCAGACGGCCGTGACCGATTTCGCGACGACCAGCGCCACCCATGCGGCCACACTCACCTACCGAGAACGGAGGGAAGTTGTAGTGCAGCATGAACGGGTCTTTTTTCTCGCCTTCCAGGGTGTCCAGCAGTTGTGCGTCACGGGCAGTACCCAGAGTCGCGACTACCAGGGCCTGGGTTTCGCCACGGGTGAACAGTGCCGAACCGTGGGTCTTCGGCAGAACGCCGACTTCGATGTTCAGCGGACGTACAGTCTTGGTGTCGCGACCGTCGATACGTGGCTTGCCGTTAACGATGTTTTCGCGAACGGTGCGGTATTCGATTTCACCGAAAGCCGCTTTGACTTCAGCGGAGGTCGCCCAGACGGGATCCTGTCCCAGCGTTGCCATGACTTGAGGGAAAGCAACCAGCGCCTGCACGCTCGGATCCCAGGGCTGGTTGGCCACTTGTTTG